>CAYNCY010000248.1:0-5919 GCA_964395195.1 uncultured Steroidobacteraceae bacterium | reverse complement strand
ATCGGCGCGAGCGCCGGCTGCGCGACGATGCGCCGCACCTGCCGGATGCTCGCGACCGCGACATTCCTGTCGTCCTCGGTTGCGAGGTAGTTGGGCGCGATCTCGGGGGCGTCCCCGAAACGGTTCGAGCGCAATCGCAGGCGGCCGCGGCTCGTCGGATTCAGGTTGCAGACGCTCGCCGTAAAGGCGGGAAAGCGGTGCAGATCCTCGCCGAAGGCCTCGAGGCTGAGCGGCTGCACGTGGTACTGCAGGTTCGCATGCGGGCGCGCGAGGTCCGAACGCGTGAAGGCGCCGAGCTGGCTCGGCGACATGCTCATGGGGCCGGTGCGCCGGAGCGCGTACTCGACGCCCATCGCGAGCCGGCCGAGGAGGCTGTTCGCGACCGTGTTCAGTGTCGGCGTGTTGCTCACCTTGAACACGGTCCGAAGCTGCAGGTGATCGTGCAGGTTCTCACCGACCCCCGGAGAATCGCTGATGACATCGATCCCGAGTTCGCGCAGGCGGCTGGCCGGGCCAACGCCCGATAGCTGCAGCAGCTGGGGCGATGCAATCGCACCCGCCGCGAGAATCACCTCGCCTCGGGCGTCGAACGTCGCGACTGCGTCGCCACGGCGGACGACGACGCCGGTGCAGCGCGGAACGCCCGCATCGGTTCGCGCGAAGGCGAGCCGTTCGACCTGCGCTTCGGTCCAGACCTCGAGGTTCTGGCGGTGGCGGACCGGACGCAGGAAGCCGCGCGCCGCGTTCCACCGGAACCCGGATTTCTGGTTGACCTCGAAATAGCCGACGCCCTCGTTGTCACCCCGGTTGCTGTCGTCCCTGCTGGCGAACCCCGCCTCGTTGGCCGCGCTGGCGAATGCGTCGAGCAGGTCCCAGCGCACGCGTTGCTTCTCGATGCGCCACTCGCCGCCGCGGCCGTGCCAGTCCGAGAATCGGCCGCCGCCGGCAAGTTCCGGATCCTGGCCGCCGTCGAGCCGGAAATGGTCCTCGTGTGCCTTGAAGTCGGGGACGACATTCGTCCACCGCCAGGCCTCGTCGCCCGTGAGCGTCGCCCAGCCATCGTAGTCGCGGGCCTGGCCGCGCATGTAGATCATGCCGTTGATCGAAGACGAGCCGCCAAGTCCCTTGCCGCGCGGATACCGAAGTGACCGACCGTTGAGTCCTGCCTCGGGTGCAGTCTCGTACATCCAGTCGGTGCGTGGGTTGCCGATGCAGTAGAGATAGCCGACCGGAATGTGGATCCAGACGTAGTTGTCGCGACGACCGGCTTCGAGGAGAAGGACGCGCTTCGACGGATCCCGGCTCAGCCGGTTCGCGAGCAGGCAGCCGGCCGTCCCGGCACCGACAATGATGAAGTCAAACGGGTCGCTCGCCATGGCGCCCGTAGCTTACCTCGCGGGAGGCGCCCGCCGGCAACGACGGCCGGACGCGGGGACTCAGTCGAGGGCCGCCGCGTTGACGACAACCGTCGCGAGCGTCTCGTCGTTGCCTTGCCCGTCGAGCGCCGAGAGAACGAGTTCATGCTCCGCACCGTAGGCGAGCGTCGTCACCAGGCGAAGCTTGACGGTGCCCTGGCGGTACGCGACCGCCGCGCGCTGGGACATGCCCGGTTGCTCGCGCGCGAGGCGGTTCAGCATCAGAGTTACCAGGGATGCGAGCGCACCACCGTAGGCCGCAAGCGTCTCGTCGTTCACCATGTAGGCAGTTGGTTTCGGCATTTCAGTCTCCCACCCCTTCCCGCCCAGTCTCGCCGACAGTCGGCTCACGGGGACGACGGCCACCGTCGTCGCGTCGCGACAACGGGCGATGAGCCCACCCACGCGCGGTGAAGGCGGCGGGCGCTGACCGTGGAATTCAACATATGGGCGCGTCCGCGCGACTAGACTGGGCCGGCGCGCGAACGCGTTCGGACGCGACTCTATCTAATATGAGACTCGGAGCGGCTCCATGAACGACCGGACGGCATCCTGTTCGTGCGGACAACTCCGCATCCGCGTTCACGGTGAGCCTCGCGGCGTCGGGATCTGCCATTGCCTCGCCTGCCAGAAACGAACAGGTAGCGTATTCGCGGCGCTTGCCGGCTATTCCGGTCCATACGAGGTCGCGGGCCGCTCGACCGTGCACGTGCGCACGGGCGATGCCGGCGCGACGTTCCGGTTCCACTTCTGTCCCGACTGCGGTTCGACCGTCTTCAAGACGGAGGATGGCGAGGAGGATTCGGTGTCGGTTGCAGTGGGTGCGTTCGGTGACCCGACCTACCCACCGCCGACGGTCTCCGTCTATACGGTCCGCCGGCACAGCTGGGTCACGCTCCCGCCCGGCATCCGAACGTTCGAGAAGGACCCCGAATGAGCGCGATCAGCGGTCGCGCCAGGCGCCAGCGAAGGTTGACTCGGCGTTGAGTCGATAGATCTTCGCGACGACGGCCCGCGGCAGGTGCAGGCCGCGGTACGACGCCTTGAAGTCGGGCGAGTGCAGCCGCTCGCCAGTCACCAGGAATTTCCAATCCGCTCGCCAGCCATCGCGGACGTCCGCGATCGCGGCAGCCTTCGAGTCATCCGGACCGTAGGCGTCATCACTTCCGTACAGGATCCGGTCCTGGTAGCGGATGAGGAAGCGCCGGACCTTGTCAGGATCCTTGGTCGCCTGGTACTCGAGGTGCACCATGCGCGCGGCGACATCGACCTTGGCGGTCGGAAATCGCTCGAGGAACCCGGCAACCTTGTCGACGTCCCACTCGAGCGACGCGAGGTGAACGCCCACGAAGCGGAGCTTCGGATGCGCCGCCAGCATGCGATCGCGCGCGGAGAGAATTGCCTCGTGCGTCGGCATCTCGGGGTGCCGGTACATGTAGTACGCGGGGTGCTCGGCGAAGTACTCGCGATCCGAGGCAACCGTCATCGCTTCCGGCGCGAGCCAGCAGTTGAGCGGTTCCGCCTGGTGACCGAGCAACACGACGTCTTGCCGCTCGAGTCGGGCGATCACCGGCGCGAGCTTCGGATCGTCCGGCATTACGTAGGCGCCAGTCGCATCGCGCACTGCCATGCCGATGTTTTTCCAGATCTTGACCGCGACCGCGCCGTCGCGGAACGCCGCATCGAGTGCGGCCGTGGTCGTCTCGGCCCAGCGCGGCGCGCCAAAGCCGTCCATCGTGAAGCTCGCCGCGAACGCGACCCGACCCGGGTAGCGCTGGCGCAGCGACACTGCATCGTGCTCCTGTTCGGCGAGGGGCGGAAAGTCCGGGTAGTCGACGTTGATCGTGAGTACCCGGATATTGTCCCGGATCGCCTCGGCCATGAACCGGTCGGCAGCGCCGTGCAGGTGCACGTGCGTATCGATCTTGGGAACGCGCGCGAAGTCCTCGACCGTGTAGTAACGCTCTGGCACCGGCGCGCCGGACGCCGCGACAGCCGTGGCCGCCGGTGCGATCGTGGCGAATGCCGCCAGCGCGAGGCACGACAGTCGGTTCATACGAGGCGCACGTCGACGCCGCGGCGGCGCAGCTCCTCGACCGCCGCGGGCGGTGCCGCGCGGTCGGTGATCAGCATGTCGAGTTCCTGGACCTTTGCGATCAGCGAGACGTTGCGGCGCATGAGCTTGGATGAGTCCGCAACCACGACCACCTCGCGCGAGATCCGGATCATCTGCGCGTTGAGTTCGGCCTCGGGCAGGTGTGGCGTCATCACGCCGATCTCGGGATCAATGCCATCGGCGCCCAGGTACACGCGATCCGCCTGCAGCTTCGCGAGCGACGCCTCGGCGATGGGGCCGGTGAGGGAGTTCGATTCGCGGCGCAGGATGCCGCCCGGCATGATGAGCCGTACGCTCGGCACGTCGATCAGAACCGAGGCGACGTTGAGCGCGCCCGTGATGACGTTGATCGAGCGCAGGTCGAGCTTGCGGATGCAGCGGGCGAGTTCGACGGTGGTGGTGCCGGAGTCGAGGATCACCGTCTCACCCTCGCGGATGAGTGCAGCCGCTGCCGTCGCGATCCGTACCTTTTCGGCATGGTGCTGAAGTTGCTTGACGTCGAGCGGCTGGTCGACGTCCTCGGCGCGACGTAGCGCCCCGCCGTGCGTGCGCGTGAGCTCCCCGGCCGATTCGAGCGTGGAGAGGTCCGCGCGGACCGTCACCTGCGAGATACCGAAGCGCGCGGCAAGGCTTTCAACGGTCACGCGTCCCTGCGAGCGCACGAGGTCGATGATCCGCCGGCGCCGCTCCTCGATCAGGAGCCCGGTTTCCTCGATTTCCTTCATCACGCCGGGATGGCCTCGAGCACGCAGAACTTGTCGAACGCGAGCGTCAGGCGATTCTGGCCGGACGAAGCCGTCCCGAGTTCGCGATCGTTGAAGTAATCGCGGACGCGGTAGGAGCCGGCGCCGAGGCCACGCAGCTCGACGGGACCGCTGAAGTGCCGGCCGTAGAACGCGTAGTAGAGGCGTCCCGACTTTTCGACGACGTGGGTCTCGGGCTTGTCGAATCCAATGTCGTAGAGTTCGCCGCGATAGACGCCGCGCGGCAGCTCGCGCTCCTTGTAGAGCGTGATCCACTTGCGCCAGAGCTTCTCGCGCTCCGGAGTCAGCAGGAACGAGTCCTTGGGCTTGGGGTCCATGGGCCACGTAAATTTGGTCGAGATGATCGCGCCGATGCCGACGGTCGAGGCGAAATCATCGCCCCCATCGACCATCTCGACGTGATCACCGGCAAAGGCCGCGCTTGGGCCCATCAGCGCCTTCATCGTCTTGCCCTTGTGGCGGACCTGCCAGGAGGATTCCGGGTCCGATGCGGGGGCCGAATTCATCGAGCGCATGTTGAAGAAGGAGTACGTCGTGCCGCAGAGACAGACCTCGACCACCGCTTCGGGATTCACCTCGAGCGCCGTCCGGTAGATTGCCTGCAGAAACTCGGGCAGCTTCTCGACCGATTCCTCCGGCCGGGCGTGCTTGTGCGCGGGGTTGTAGCAGGGAGCAACGCCGTTGAGGTGCTGGCCGTCGATCTTGAGGCCCGCGTAGCCCCACTCGCCGATGAACTTCCGAATGAGCGCCTGCGTGTAGGCGACGGTCTGCTCATCGCCCGGGCAGAGATAGAAACTGTTCCACCACGACACGAGCTGCGGCGCGCCATCCTTGCCCCGCAGCAGCATGTCCGTGTGGTCGTGGAGGACGTCGGATCCCGGCGCAACGGCAAGTGGCGCGTACCAGAGCCGCGGCTTCAGGTTTCGCGCGCGGATCTTGCCAACGAACGCCTTCATGTCCGCCTCGCCGCCCGGAAACTTCGTGCGATCGAGCCCCCAGTCGCCCACGTTCGATTGCCAGCCGTCGTCGAGCACCGCCCAGCCGAGGCCGAGTTCCTCGACCTTTGGCAGCGTCGCCTCGATGATCGGGATCGTGCAGTCGCGCTGATACCCCCACGCACACCAGACCGATTCGTACGCGGCGGCGGGCGGCTTCGGCGAGGCGAGGCCGCGATCGGCCATGATTCGCCGGTACGCATCCAGCGTCGCGAAATAGTCCCGCGCGTGCACGGCGATGAACGTCTCGGCCGTCTCGAGGCGCTCCCCCGGGGCAAGCGTCCGCTCGAGCTTCGCGCTCAGTGCGAGGTTGACGCCCTCCTCGTCCCGGCTGACCGGCAGCGACACGAGGCGGGGCTCGAGTTCCAGGTGACCGATGGCGAGACCGCCATCCCGGCGCCACACGTCGACGATCGGCGTGCCGCCGCCGTAGTCGGAGGCGGTCATGCCCATGAAGTTTTCCTGGGAGTACCCGTGCTTCACCGGCTGGACCCAGTCGCGCCGGTCGGCGTGCGTGCTCCCGGCGTACGACCAGAAGCGCGGCTCGGCATCGCCCGTCGCTGAATCCGCGAAGCGATGCGCAGCATTGACCCAGCGACGCACCTTGATCGGCTGATCGGACAGGTTCC
>CAYNCY010000247.1:0-5947 GCA_964395195.1 uncultured Steroidobacteraceae bacterium | reverse complement strand
CCTCCGGAAGCTCATCGACGTCGTGCAGGTCGAGGACCTGACGCGCGGCGAGCACTTCGAGCGCGAGCTCCTGCTCCTGAAGCTCAAGGTGACGACCCAGCAGCTCGCGCCCCTGACCGCGCTCGTGACCGAGTCCGCGGGCCGCATCCTCTCGGGCTCGCTCAGCCACTTCGTGATCGAGCTCACGAGCAGCGAGGCGCAGGTCACGCGCTTCATCGCCCAGGCCTCGCAGCACGGCGAGCTCCTCGAGGTCGTCCGGAGCGGCGCGCTCGGCATCACCCACGGCACCACCACCGTCACGCACTTCACGGCGGCCTGAACCATGATCACGCTCTATGACTTCCTGCCCTCGGGCAACGGCTACAAGGCGCGCCTCGTCCTCAAGTACCTCGAGATTCCGTACCGGCTCGTCGAGGTCGACATCCTGAAGGGCGAGAGCCGCACGCCCGCGTACCTGGCGAGGAACCCGAACGGGCGGATTCCGCTCCTCGACGTGCCGGGCGAGGGCGTGCTCGCGGAGAGCCACGCGATCATCAGCTACCTCGCGAAGGGCTCGGTGCTGATCCCCAAGGATGCGTTCCAGCAGGCGCTGATGTGGCAGTGGCTCTGCTTCGAGCAGTACAACCTCGAGCCCAACATCGCGACGCTGCGCTTCTGGCTCAGGTACCAGAAGAAGTCGAAGGAAGAGATCGGCGCCGCGTACGCGGAGAAGCAGGCGAAGGGCTATGACGCGCTCCGCGTCCTCGAGACCGGGCTCGCCGGCAAGAAGTTCCTCGTCGGGGACGCCTACTCGCTCGCCGACATCGGGCTCTACGCGTACACGCACGGCACCGCCGGTGCCGACATGTCGCTCGATGCCTATCCCGGCATCAGGGCCTGGATCAAGCGCATCGAGGCGCTGCCGCGCTGGGAGCCGATCACGGCACGGTGATGCGCGCGAGCGCCGCGCGGATCGGCTCCGGCACCGGGACCACCGCCCGCGTCGCCGGATCGACGTAGACGTGCACGAAGCGCCCGACGGCCGCGGCGGATTCATCGCCCTGGCTGAAGAGCCCGATCCGGTAGATCACGCTCGAGCGGCCGAGCTTCTCGAGCCGAAGCCCCGCCTCGACCGTCTCCGGGAACGAGAGCGCGCTCAGGAAACGGCACCCCGACTCGGCGACGATCCCGATGGCGGGGAGCTTCCTGATGTCGGTGCCTGTCGCCTCGATCAGGAACGCATTCACCGCGGTGTCGAAGTACGAGTAGTACACGACGTTGTTGACGTGGCCGTACTGGTCGTTGTCCATCCAGCGCGTCGTGATCGCGCGGAGGACCGGGTACGCGGCGCGGTCGGTGGGAATGTCCTGCACGTCGTTCGCTCGCTCGAAAGAGGCGGGCGCTAGACTAGCAGAGGCCGGGCGACGTCCCGGCGGAGGCGCGTGATGCAGATCCGGGCGGCAATCCTCGAGCGCGCGGGCACGCCCGCGCCGTACGCAACCTCGCGTCCGCTTCGCATCGCGACCCTCGAACTCGGGGCCCCCGGCCCGGGCGAGGTGCTCGTCAGGATCGAGGCGGCGGGCCTGTGCCACTCGGATCTCTCCGTCATCGACGGCAACCGCCCGCGGCCGCTGCCGATGGTGCTCGGCCACGAGGCCGCCGGCACCGTGGTGGCGGTCGGCCCCGGCGTCACCGACCTCGAGCCCGGCGCCCACGTCGTCGCCGCGTTCGTGCCGAGCTGCGGCCACTGCCGGCCGTGCGTTGCCGCGCGCCCCGCGCTCTGCGAGCCCGGCTTCGCCGCGAACAGCGCGGGCACGCTCCTCTCGGGCGTGCGCCGCCTCAGCGAAGGCGGTGCCGCGCTCAACCACCACCTCGGCGTCTCGGGCTTCGCGACCCACGCGGTCCTCGCGCGCGAGAGCCTGGTCGCGATCGATGACGCGGTGCCCTTCTCGCTCGCCGCGCTCTTCGGCTGCGCGGTGATCACCGGGGTCGGCGCGGTCGCGAACACGGCGGCGGTGCCGGCCGGTGCCAGCGTCGCCATCGTCGGGCTCGGCGGAGTCGGGCTCGCGGCGCTCCTCGGCGCCCGTGCGCTCGGCGCGACGCGCATCCTCGCCATCGACCTCGATGCGAGCAAGCGCGAGCTAGCGCTCGAACTCGGCGCGACCCACGCGCTCGATGGCGCGCGCGCCGACCTCGTGACTGAAGCCCGCGCGCTCGTGCCGGGCGGCGTCGACTTCGCGTTCGAGATGGCGGGGAGCTCCCGTGCGCTCGAGCTCGCCTGGTCGATCACGAACCGCGGCGGCACGACGGTCGCGGCGGGCCTGGCGCCCCCGTCCGCGCGCTTCGCACTGCCGCAGACGGCGCTCGTCGCCGAGGAGCGGACGTTGAAGGGCAGCTACCTCGGCAGTAGCGTGCCGGCGCGCGACATTCCGCTCTACCTGTCCTGGTACCGCGCCGGCCGCCTGCCGGTCAACAAACTGCTCGATGGCGAGCTCGCGCTCGAGGAGCTGAACGTGGGGTTCGATCGGCTCGCGACGGGCGGGGCGCTCCGCCAGATAGTCGTTCCACGCCTGTAACGAATGAGGTTGCGCGGCTGAGGTACGCGGCCACAAATAGAGGGCACTTTATCGTGCGTGGCCCCCTGCAACCGATGGTTGAAAGTCGCAATGTACGTTCGTGACCATGCAGCGCTTGCCGCTCCGACACGAAGGCTTAGAAGGTTAATCTTCCTTGCCAACAGTCTCCCATTCTTCGCGTTTCTCGTCATGCTATTGGGAATGCTTGTTGAATCGCTGCTAATACATTCCAAAGAAGCGGCAGACATCTACGAATCCGTAATGCTCGTTGGATCTGTTGTTGTGCTTCTGGGCGGCTTCGTCTTGCGTGCCGCGTTCTACTGCGGCGCCATAACATGCCCCTGCTGCAAAAACCCTTTTGTGGAGGCGCACTTTTGGAAGCGCGGACCGACGGTCATCCCCAGTACCTGCGACTTCTGTGAGTACGACGCCAAGACTGGCCATCGGCGAGGCGACTTCTAACCGTCGGTTGGAGCGGGCCAGAACAATAGAGTGCCTTGTATGTGGCGCCTCCCGCGGCCGCAAATGAAGGCACTCTATCGCTCACTGCCCGTCGCGACCGATAGCTAGACGCGGCCGCCGTCAATCTTGTGTCCCCCACTCAACCTGCACGTGTGGCTTGAGGTGCAGTTTGAACTCCGAGACTTTAGCAAGACTGAACGTAGCCGCCACAAATTCCGCTCCGTCTTTCGAAGTTAGGTGGAGGCCACTCACGGCCGCCAATTCGAAACGACCGATCGGGTTTCCGTCCCGCTCCCATAGCAAGCGAATTGTTCCGTACCCGGGACAGATCTCGCACGCGACCTTGTCGGATCCCCTAATCGTGACGAACGTAAGAGTGTTGTAGCACCACGGAACGTTTTGGTCGGCGAGAATTGGCTCGACTTCGAAGAAGCCAATGAGTTCATGGTCTGCGGGAAAGGGCGTCACGGCGTCCAACGACGAGGTTGAGCGGCCGCGGTACGCGGCCATATACGGGGCACTCTATCGTTCACGGCCGCTCCAAGCGATAGTTAGGCGCTTAGCAGCAACCTCCAAAAGTAGGGGATTCTGAGTCTCGAGTTGAGGGATCGTCGTGCGCATGCCACTGCCGCAATATATTGGGGCGTGAATTGAGTCATGCCACGATCATTTAGCAAAGCAATCGGCCGCCGCAACCGCGCCGAATACAAGCGAGTCAGAAGAGCGGCAGACACTTCACCGTGAGTGATCTCGCCCCAAGGAACTTGGTTTCTGACCCGTCCGGCAGCGCGACCGCGACGCCAAATTCGTCGAGCGTGTACCGCTCCCACCATCCGTGGTAGGACGCGACGGCGAGCCAGGACATACGGATTCCAACAATCGCCAGGAGGAGATAGACGCAGGAGGAAGTCCAGCCGGGAAGATTGGCAAAAATAGGTATAGGCACTTTGCCGATGAGTGAGTCGAGCGCCGCCCAAAGGAATACGGACGCGAACAGAAATGTCAGAGGCGCCGAAAAGTAACAGGCAAGCGATGCCATGACGCGAGAATGGACTACAGTGACTTTAGCGTTATCCATAAGCGCCTAACGACCAGGTTGGATGGCCGCGTACCGCGGCCATATTTCTAGCACTGAATCGTTCACGGTCCGCTCCATCCGACAGTTGGATGCGCGCCCGACCGGAAGTCGATGAGCCACAGTCGCACGAGTGCTCTTATTTGCGGACATATGGGTCGGCTCTGTTCGGAGCCGGGAAAGGGAGCAGGCGCCCAAGAAGACGAAACAAAACACCCCAGACAATCACGGCGAGTAGCAACGTCACCCACGCAAGGTCGGAGTGGATGCCAGCCTGGCCGATCTGAAAAAACGATCCGATCCCGATCACAGCCCCCCAGGCGCAGCCAGCGGCCATCCCGGCGATAGCGAGTCGAACGACGAAGAGGAGCGCGACCTTCAGGAGATACCCGAGCGAGATGGCATCTAACGTCGCCACGAAGCGTCTGGCCGGGCGACTAGCTCGGGCCGCCCGCGAGCGGGTTCGGCTGGGGCTCGTCGATCTTGGTGAGCGTGTTGCGGTCGGTGTGGTGGAAGGGTTCCTTCAGCCCCTTGACCAGCATCACCGTGTCCTCGTCGTACGACCACGTGCCATCGGCGAGCAGCGTCACGCGGATCCGGTACTCGATCGTCTGGAATGCCTCTTCGAGGAAGGGGTTCGAGCAGATGCCGTTGGTCGTCTCCCCGCGTCGCGCGATCAGCTCGAAGCTGGTCGAGTCGGCGGTCGCCTTGCCCATCGCGAGCGCGGTCTGCCCGCGCGGGATGGTCAGCGTCTGGATCACGGTGCCGGTCTTCGGTTCCCACAGCCAGTAGCCGACCTGGTCGTGGTAGGTCTCGACCTCCCCGGGTTTCACGATGTGCGCGTGGTAGCGCAGCCCGTAGTAGAGCTGCGGGCCGTTGGCCTGCGGGTCGATGGGCTGAAGATCAATGGTCTCGATGAACAGCTGCGTTCGCGGGCCCTCGGGCTTCGGGTTGACGTCGAGGCCGCGCGTGCCGCGCCATTTGCCGGCGAGTCGCGCCAGCGGCCCCAGGTTCGCGAGCGTGTTGACGTCGAGGTCGGCGGGCTCGGTGTAGATGTCGTCGCCGTAGGTGCTCATGCTCAGAACTTCTGCAGGGTTTGGACGGTGACCTGGGTCTTGCGGATGCCGGCCGGCGCATCGAGCGCGTAGGAAAAGTCGACGTGCAGCACGTTGCCGAGGCCCGAGCGGTTGTTGCCGAAGCGAAGGCCAACGCCGAGGTCCCGGAGGAGCCCGAGCGGCGCCGCGCCCGTGACGTCCCGACCCCACGTGCGCCCCGCGTCGAAGAATACCGCACCGCCGACGCGCAGCAGCCGGAACGGATACCAGTTTGTGTAGAGCCGGTGCTCGAGCGTCAGCAGCGCGCTCGAGGTGCCGCCCTGGAAGCGAAGCGGATAGCCCCGCAGTCCGCTGTCACCGCCGAGCAGCAGCTGCTGCTCGCCATCGAGCGCGCGTGTCACGGTGCCGGTGAGCGAGGCATAGAACATCTGCTTCTCGCTCAGACGATCGAAGTAGCGCCCGCCCGCGGTGAGATTCAGGTTGTGCAGCACGCCCTCGTCGATGCGTCCCGCGAGGCTCGCGGTCATGAAGACGTAGCGGCGGTCCTCCGACTGCCAGCCGGCGAGCTCGTTCAGCTTGCCGAGCCAGGAGTGCTCGGCGGCACCGTACGCGGGTGCGGCGTAGCCGACCTCGGCATAGAGCGAGCGTCCGAGGTACGCATCCTCGGTGCGGCCGATGAGGTCGAGGTTGCCGGTCTTGGTGTAGCGATCCTCGACGATCTGCCAGCCGAACCACGGATACGCGAAGGTGCGGTCCGCGGGGAGCGCCGTCGGCTGCAGCGTCGGTTCCGCGAGCCGCTC
>CAYNCY010000246.1:0-5983 GCA_964395195.1 uncultured Steroidobacteraceae bacterium | reverse complement strand
GCGCTCGTGCGCGTGCCCCTCGACCGCTACACGAAGCCCGTGCTGGTCTCCGGTACCGACGGGGTCGGGACCAAGCTCAGGCTCGCGATCGACACCGGCCGCCACGACACCATCGGCATCGACCTCGTCGCCATGTGCGTCAACGACGTCGTCGTCCAGGGTGCCGAGCCACTTTTCTTCCTCGATTACTACGCGACCGGCAAGCTCGACATCGCGATCGGCGAGCGGGTCATCGCCGGCATCGCCGAGGGCTGCGTGCAGGCGGGCTGTGCGCTCGTGGGTGGCGAGACCGCCGAGATGCCGGGCATGTACCACGGCGGCGACTACGACCTCGCGGGCTTCAGCGTCGGCATCGCCGAGGAAGACCGCCTGATCGATGGCAGCAAGACGCAGGCGGGCGACGTCGTCCTCGGCCTCGCCTCCTCCGGCCCCCACTCGAACGGCTACTCGCTGATCCGCAAGCTCCTCGCGCTCAGGCATGCCGATGCGACCACCCGCGTCGATGGCAAGCTGCTCTACGACCTGCTGCTCGCGCCGACCCGGATCTACGTCAAGAGTCTGCTCACGCTGATCAAGGCGACCGACGTGCACGGCCTCGCACACATCACCGGCGGCGGTCTCCTCGACAACCTGCCACGGGTGATCCCGGACGGCCTCGAGGCCGTGCTCAAGCGCGGCTCCTGGGCGCGCCCGGCGGTGTTCGACTGGCTGCGCGATGCCGGCAACATCGACGAGACGGAACTGCACCGCACGTTCAACTGCGGCATCGGCATGACCGTGACTGTTGCGCCGAGCTCGGTCGATGCGGCGCTTGCCTCGCTGCGCGCCTCGGGCGAAGTCGTGACGCGGATCGGCGAGATCCGCGCCGGCAACCGCGGTGTCGTCCTCGATGGCTGAACCCCGGCCGCGGCTTCCGGTCGCGGTGCTCCTCTCGGGCGAAGGCACGAACTTCGCCGCGATCGCGAACGCCGCGCACGCCGGGCGCCTGCCGATCGACATCCGGACCGTGCTTAGCGACCGCCCCGCGGCGCGCGGCCTCGAGCGCGCACGCGCGCTCGGACTCACCGCCGAGGCACTGCCGCCGAAATCCTATCCTGATCGCGAGGCGCACGATCGGGCCCTCATCGAACGCATCGAGGAATCCGGCGCCAAGCTCGTCATCCTTGCCGGGTACATGCGGATCTTCCAGCCCGTGTTCATCGCCCGCTACGCGGGCCGGCTCCTCAACATCCACCCCTCGCTCCTGCCCGCGTACCGCGGCCTCGACACGCACCGGCGCGCGCTCGCCGACCGCGTCGACTGGCACGGCTGTACCGTGCACTTCGTGACCGACGAGCTCGACGGGGGACCCTTGATCGCGCAGGCGCGCGTGGCGGTCAAGGCCGGCGACACGCCGGACAGCCTCGCCGCGCGCGTGCATGCGCGCGAGCACGTCCTCTACCCGCTGGTGATCGGCTGGTATGCCGAGGGCCGCCTCGCGGAACGCGATGGCCTCGCCTGGCTCGATGGCAAGGCGCTCACGACGCCGGTCATGGTCGATGAAGCCGATGCGGCGGCGTGACGCCCACCGGTTTTGGCTCGCTGTATGGGCGCTCACTGGCCTGGCACTCACGCCTGCGTATGCGGAGACGCTTCGTGCGCACGAGATCCGCTACCACTTCTCGTTCCACGGCCTGAGTGGCGGTGACCTCGAGCTCAAGCTGATCCCGGGCAAGGAGCCACAGAGCTGGGTCTACGAGACGCACGCATTCCCGAGCTTCCTTGCGCGGCTCGTCGTCAACGACGACTCGCTGGAGCGGAGCTGGTTCCGCGTCAGCCCGACGGCTGGCGTCGAGCCCGAACGCTACGAGCTCGACGACGGGACGTCCAAGCACGCCGATGACGTGAAGCTCACCTACGACTACGCGCGTAAGCGTGTGGTCGGGACCGCACGCGGCGCGGCGCTTGATCTAGAGATGGATCCTGGCCTGCAGGACGTGATGACCATCCGCCTTGCGCCGGTCGTGGACCTGCTCGCCGGCCGCGAGCCGCACGAATACGCGATGCTCGATGGCCGTGAGGTCAAACACTACGTCTACACGCGCTCGGGAACGGAGCGTCTGAAGACCGAGATCGGCGAGCTCGACACGGTCGTGATCACGAGCGGCCGCAAGGGCGCGGACGGACACGGTCGCGTGTGGCGCTACTGGTATGCCCCATCGAAGGGTTGGCTGCCGGTGCGCGCGGAGCAGCAAGAAGACGGTAAAGCACGGATGGTGCTCGCCGTGCGCTCGCTCAAGTGGCTCGAGCCCGCGCCGCCGCCAACCGGCGACGCGCACTGAGCATCGGTCAGGTCTTCGGCAGCGTAACGCCGCGCTGGCCCTGGTACTTACCGCCGCGATCCTTGTACGACGTCGAGCAGACCTCGTCCGATTCAAAGAACAATATTTGCGCAACCCCTTCGTTCGCGTAGATTCTCGCAGGCAGCGTCGTGGTGTTTGAAAACTCGAGCGTGACGTGACCTTCCCACTCGGGCTCCAAGGGCGTTACGTTCACAATAATTCCGCATCTTGCGTACGTCGATTTTCCAACAGCAAGAACGAGTACGTTGCGTGGGATACGAAAGTACTCAACTGTGCGCGCAAGCGCGAAGGAATTCGGCGGAATTACACACACGTCCGACGTCAGGTCGACCAGGCTTTTTGGATCAAACGCCTTTGGATCGACAATCGTTGAAAACGTGTTCGTGAAGATTTTAAATTCGTTCGCGCACCGTACGTCGTAGCCGTAGCTCGAGGTTCCGTACGAAACGATCTTCCGCCCGTCTACCGAGCGCACCTGGCCCGGCTCGAACGGGTCGATCATCCCGCCCTCTGCCATGCGCCTGATCCAGTTGTCCGATTTGATGCTCATGCTTGCTTTGATCCAGAAGTGAAATTTCCACGCGCTCGTCCGGCGTCACCCTAAGAGCTAGTCGTCCGTCACGGTCAGTGTCGGAAAAACGCTCGCCGCCGTTCCGGACGCGAGCCGCCCGGCCACTCGCCGCGCGATCTCGAGATACGCCGCCGCCAGGCGGCCATTCGGGTCGGCAACGACCGTCGGGGTGCCCCCGTCGGTCTGCTCGCGGATCCGGATGTCGAGCGGCAGGCTGCCGAGCAGCGGGATCCCGTACTGGTCCGCCATCCGCTGGCCGCCGCCTGCACCGAAAATGTGCTCCTCGTGGAGGCAATTCGAGCAGATGTGGATCGCCATGTTCTCGATCACGCCGAGTACGGGAACGGCGACCTTGCGGAACATCAGGAGACCCTTGCGGGCGTCCGCGAGCGCAATATCTTGCGGCGTCGTCACGATAATCGCGCCGCTGACCGGCACGCGCTGGGAGATCGTCAGTTGCGTGTCGCCGGTGCCGGGCGGCATGTCGATCAAGAGGTAGTCGAGCTCGCCCCAGAGCGTGTCGCCGATGAGCTGCATCAGCGCCTGGGTGACCATCGGTCCCCGAAGCACCATCGGCTGATCGGGGTCGACCAGGAAGCCGATCGACATCACCTCGACGCCGTAGGCGCGCAGCGGGATCAGGTGCTTGCCGTCCTCGGTCCGCGGGCGTTCGCCGGCGAGGCCCATCATCAGCGGCTGGCTCGGCCCGTAGACGTCCGCATCGAGGAGCCCGACACGGGCGCCCTGTACCGCGAGCGCGAGTGCGAGGTTGGCGGCGGTGGTCGACTTGCCGACACCCCCCTTCCCGGAGGCTATCGCGAGGACGTTCTTGATCGTGGGCAGCGGCTTCAAGGCTCCCTGCACGCCCTGCGTCGAAATCGCGGCCGAGAGTTCGAGCCTGAGCCCCCCGGTCCACCCGGCTGCGACGAGCTCGGCGGCGAGCTGCGCCGTCAGTGTCGTCTCGTAGCCGCCGACCGGAAAGCCGAGCGCGATCGTCGCGATCGCGTCGCGCCCCTCGATCCGGACGCCCGTCACCGCGTCCCCGAGTGGCTGGCCGAGGTACGGGTCGACGACCGCCGCGATGCGGTTACGAAGTTCGGAGGGGTTCATGGGGTCTGGGAACTGTGCGCAAACCGACATTCTAGCGAAGCCGACTTCGCCCGGGGCGGCCATTGGGGGGGCGATTCGCGGCCGTGCGGCGCCCCTATGGCATAATTCGGGAGTGAAGTTTCTGACGTCTTTTCGCGGCGAGCGCCTCCTGGCGGAACTCAAGACCAGCGGCGATCTGGCATCCCCGGCGTCGCGCAAAGTCATCGAAAAGCTGTCGAGCCTCAAGGGCGAGGCGATCCCCATCGTGCTCGAGGCGCTGAGCTCCGCCGACAAGCGCGAGACGATGGCCTTCGTCGAGGTGCTCGCGGCGGTCGCGAGCGAGAAGACCCTCCCCGCCCTGCTCGAGGGTCTTGCCCACTCGAACGCCCGGGCCGTCGCCGCGGTCGCCTGGGCGCTCTCGAGCACCAAGAACTTCCCCGCCGTCGCGCTCCTCGAGGCGCTCAAGAATCCCGACGTCTCGAGCTCGGCGCTCCTCGACGTCATCGCGGCGCACAAGGCGCGGATTCCGCTCCGGGAGCTCCTGGCGACGGCCTACACCCAGGACTCGGGCGACAAGGCGGCACTCTTCAAGATCATCGGCGACATCGCCGAGCCCTCCTCGATCCCTGACCTGCTCGCCCGGCTCGCCGGCAAGGACGTCGGGGTGCGCACGCACCTGATGGAGATCCTGTCGCGCTTCGGGACCCCCGAGGTGCAGCACGCGATCCTTGGGCAGCTCAAGGACCCGAGCCGCCTGATCCGCCAGGCCGCGCTCGGCGCGCTCCTGAAGACGCCCGCCCTCCCGAGCATCGACCTCGTCGCCCCGCTCCTCGCGGATGCGGACATCGAGGTCACGAACCGCGCGATCGAGCTCATGATCCGCGCGCGCCACCCCTCGACCGTCAAGCACCTCGTGCCGATCCTGAAGAGCGAGTCGGAGTACGCGCGCCGTGCCGCGGTCGAGGTGCTGAACGAGGTCGGCGATGCCAACTCGATCAAGCACCTTCTCGAGGCGATCAAGGACAGCGACTGGTGGGTCAGGAGCCGTGCCGCGGACGCGCTCGGCAAGATCGGCGGGCCCCGCGTCGTCGATGCGGTGCTGATCCTGGTCCGCGACCCCGACGAGGACATCCGCCGCACCGCCATCGAGATCCTGAACCTCACCAAGGACGAGCGCGCGGTCGACTACCTGCTGCACGCGACCAAGGACACCGACTGGTGGGTCAGCGAGCGCGCCGTCGATGCGCTCGCCGAGATCGGCAGCCACAAGGCGCTGCCGCGCCTGATTGAGATGCTGAAGGGCCCGCCCCGCTCGGTACCCTCCGCGATCCGCGCGATCGCCAAGCTCGGCGATGCCAAGGTCATCGAGCAGCTGCTCCCGCAGCTGCAGCGCCCCGAGAAGGAGATCCGGGTCGAGGCGATGGCGGCGCTCGCGCGCCTCACGGACGACAAGACCGCGGACACGATCCGCACGCGCATCAAGTCGGTCGCGGAGCTCTCGACCGACCAGACCGTCAGCGTCGCCGCCAGCAAGGCGCTCGAGGCGCTCGAGGAGCGCTTCTCGACGACGCAGGTCAATGCCAACAAGAAGGCCGACGCGATGGTGGTCGCGGCGCGCACGATGCTCATCGAGAACGCCGACGTGCACGAGCTCGTCAAGGCGAACGAGGCCGCGCCCCAGCGCCTCGACATCTCGACGCTGCAGGCGGGCGAAATCCTCGACGGGCGCTACAAGTACATCGAGAAGATCGGCAAGGGCGCGTTCGGCACGGTGCTCCTCATGGAGGACACGGTCGTCGACGAACGCCTGATCCTCAAGTTCCTGAACCCGGCGGTCTCGACCGACGAGGAGATGATGCAGCGCTTCGTGCACGAGCTCAGGTACTCGCGCAAGATCACGCACCGCAACGTCATCCGTATCTACGACTTCCTCTTCATCCGCGGCAACTACGCGATCTCAATGGAGTACTTCCCGAGCCAC
>CAYNCY010000245.1:0-5989 GCA_964395195.1 uncultured Steroidobacteraceae bacterium | reverse complement strand
CGGCAGCAACGAGCGCGGGAAGAACATGCGCACGACCGTGCCACGACCGGGATCGCTCTCGATCGCCGCCGCGCCGCCCGACTGCTCGGCGAAGCCGTAGACCATCGAGAGGCCGAGGCCCGTGCCCTTGCCGGTCTCCTTGGTCGTGAAAAAGGGCTCGAAGGCGCGCTTCAGGACCTCGGGCGCCATGCCGGCGCCCGTGTCGCGGACGCTGACTTCGACGTAGTCGCCGGGCACTAGGTTGCGCGGCCGCGCGACGTCGTCGTCGGCGAAACTGACGTTGCGGCTCGCGAGCGTGAGACAGCCGCCCGCCGGCATCGCATCACGGGCGTTGATCGCAAGGTTGAGCACGGACGACTCGAGCTGGCCGGGGTCAGCGAAGATGAGCCAGGTGTCGGTCGCGAGGTCGCTCTTGAGCTCGATGGTCGCCCCGAGCGTGCGCTTGAGGAGATCCTTGATGCCGGCGACCAGCCGGCTCGGGCTCAGCACCCGCGGCTCGAGCACCTGCTGGCGCGCGAACGCGAGCAGGCGCCGCGTCAGGTCCGCACCCCTGAGCGCCGCCCTGAGCGCCGTCGTGATGTGCGCCGCGAGGCGTGCCTCGGTCTTGAGCGGCCGTTCGAGCAGCTGCAGGTTCCCGATCACGACCGAGAGCAGGTTGTTGAAGTCGTGCGCGATGCCGCCGGTGAGCTGGCCGACGGCCTCGAGCTTCTGCGCGTGCCGCAACTCGCTCTCGAGGCGACGCTGTGCGGTGACGTCGCGGACCACCGCGAAGAAGCCCTCGACGATGTCCTCGACGCGATGCGGCAGGTACGTGACCGCGAGGTCGCGCTCCTCCTCGGCCCGCGTGCCACGCGCCAAGTACTCGACCGTGCGGCCGGAGAGCGCGGTCTCGATGCGCGGCGCCATCTGCCGGTAGTTGTCGGGGGCAGTCATCTCCTCGAGGCGGCGGCCCTGCAGCGCGGCGAGCGGCAGGCGGAACCACTCCTCGTAGCCCCGGTTCGCGTAGACGAACTCGCGGCGGCGGTTGACGTAAGCGATGTTGAGCGGCAGCGAGTCGAGGATGAGCTCGTAGAATTCCTTCGTTGCGCGCACCGCGTCGTGTGCCTGCTCGAGCTCGGAAATGTCGGTGTGCGTCACGATCGCGCCGCGACGGCCGTCGACGTCGAGCGGGCGGATCGTCATCTGCAGCACCCGGGTCCCATCCTCGTCCTCGACCCGGTAGTCGAGGCGCACCTCGGATTCGAGCCCCGAGATCACGCGCTCGACCGCGTGCGCGGCGGCGGGTCCGGCGGTGCAGCGATCGAGTGCCTCACCGCACAGGCGCGCATAGTTCTCGCCAAAGCCGTACCGGAGGCCGATCAGGGCGCGATCGCCCGCGAACTCGCGCCAGACGCGGTTGATCTCGACGAGCTCGCCGGCGGAGTTGAGGACGCCGACCGCGAAGGAGAGTCCATCGAGTGTCCGGCGCAGCGACTCCTCGACGCGACGGCGCGCCGCGGCGTTGCGACGCTGTTCGGTGACGTCCTCGAGCCGGCCCGAGAGCTGCACCGGCCGCCCCGCGGGATCGCGCGTCGCCGCGCCGCACACGCGAAACCAGCGGAACGAACCCTCCGCCGTGCGCACGCGCACGACCATGTCGAACGGCTGGCGCGACTCGATATGGAGCCTCAGCGCCTGCAGCATCAGTGGCCGCTCGTCGTCGTGCACGAGCGCCTGGAACGCGGCAAAGGTGTCGGCGAGGTCGGCGGCCTCGTAGCCGAGTAGCTCCTTGAAGCGACGCTCGTACCAGACGCGTCCGGTCACGAGGTCCCAGTCCCAGTGGCCGGCGCCCGCGCCGCGCGCGGCGCGCAGGAGCCGCACCGTCGGATCGTCTGCCTCGAGTGCGTCCTCCTCGGGCGCGGACTCGCCTGACTCCGGCGCGTCGCGCACGATCAGCAGGTAGAAGGGACCCGTACCACCGAGTTCGTGTTGCGTGACGGTGACATCGGCCGCGAGCAGCGAGCCGCCCTGCCGGTAGGCGATCCGGTGCGACTCGGACGAGGCACGTCCGGAGGCGATGGCATCGACGAGCGCGGGCCCGAAACCGGCGACCTCGGCGAGCACGAAGCCGCTCACCGCGTCCTCGGGGCAATGGGCCTGCGCGCAGAACGAATCATTGGCGTAGACAAGCGTCAGCGGCGCCTGGCGGCCGTCCACGATTGCAGCGCCGGCGGCGGCGGCGCTGGTCGCCGCCGCCAGCAGCGACACCGCCTCGGTGGGCGGTGGCGGCAGGGACGCAGGGATTCTCTCGGGATTCACCCGCATGCGGCACAAACGATATGGACGCGGGGGTGATTCCCGCATCCCATTTATCGTCCGCCCGGCACCCTGACTTGATCGGGGGGCCTCCAGAGCAGGGAATCCCCTACCACTCACGCGCGTTCACGGCCTAAATCAGGCCGCGCCGGCCTCACGACCTGAGAACCAGTTCACAGCATATTGGACGAGCTGCGAGCCGGTCGCGAGGTTGAGCTTGCGCTTGATGCGCTGCCGATGGGACTCGACCGTCTTGACCGAGAGGTTGAGCGCCTCCGCCGCCTGCCGGGTGGAGAGGCCGCGCCCGATCATGTGCAGGATCTGCAGCTCCCGGTTGCTCAGGCGGTCGATCGGATTCGCCGAGATGTACGCGCCGCCCGAGGCGAACTTCTGGATCATGCTGTTGCCGACGATCTCGCTGACGTAGATGCCGCCCTCGAGAACGCGCCTGAGCGCCACCAGGAACTGGTCGCTCGCCGCCTGCTTCATGATGTAGCCGTTGGCTCCCGCCGACAGCATGCGCTCGGCATAGATCGTCTCGTCGTGCATGGAGAGCACGAGGATCGGCAGGCTTGGGTAGTGCGCCCGCGCGTCCTTGACGAGCTCGATGCCATCACCCTGCTTCAGCGAGATGTCGACGATCACGACCTCCGGCTTCAGCTCGCGGATCGCGGCCTTGGCCTCGCGCGTGCTCTCGGCCTCGCCACACACGGCGAGATCCTCTTCCTGGTCGATCAGCCGGCGCAGCCCCTGCCGCACGATCGGGTGATCGTCCACGATCAGCACGCGGTGGCGTGGGCGTGGCGCTGCGCTTGCGGTGTCTTTTCGTCCTGGCATTGTGTTCTGCATCTTCGCTCCCCTTTCCGGAATCAACCTCAGTCGGAATCCGAGCGGCGCCGCGCCGCCGAGTGTCTCACGCGCGCCCGCCCGGACCACCCCGGCCCGCGGCCTCGGGATCGGGCTGCAGCACGGTGCAGGCGATGCGCGTTCCGCCATTCGCGGACGTCTCGATGCTGAGCTCGCCGCCCAGCATGTGGGCGCGGTAGCGCATGATCTTGAGGCCCATGCCGGAGCCTGCACCCGCCGCGATGCCGCGGCCGTCGTCCGCGACGGTGAGCGTCACGCGTCGCCCACGGACGGTGAGCTGCACGGTGACCTGCGAGGCGCCCGCGTGCCGCGCGGTGTTGGTCAGCGACTCCTGCGCGATCCGGTAGAGATGTCCGGTCGCGGCGGCGTCGAGCGTGACGCGCGGCGTCACGCGGCTGCGAAAGCGCACGTCGAGGCCGTACATTTCGCGCGCGCGGGCCGCAAGTGCCCGGAGCGCATACACGAGACCGCCGCCCTCGAGAGCGACCGGCGAGAGGCCCCGTGCCAGCGTGCGGGTCGTGTCGATCGCGCCGTTGACGAGCGCGACGACCTCCTCGAGATCGGCGACTGCGAGCGGTTGGCCGCGGCCGAGCGAGCTCGTGAGCCCGCGCAGCATCAGCGCGATACCGGTCAGCTCCTGGCCCAGGCCATCGTGCAGGTCGCTGCCGATGCGCCGCTGCTCGCGGTTCGAGATCTCGAGGATCTCGCTCTCGAGCGCGCGCCGGTCGGTGATGTCGGTCGCGTAGACGATGACGCCGGTGACCTTGCCCTGCTGCTCGACGGGTCCGACGCGGTTCTCGAAGAGCGCCTCGGTGCCATCGGTCCGCTGGCCGCGCGATTCGAAGCGCACCGGCCGGCCGTTTGCGAGCACGGAGCGCAGGCGCGCTTCCATGTCGAGGCCTTCACCCGCGGCGCCCACGAAGAACGGCTGGCCGATCACCGCCGCCGGCGAGCGTCCGCGCGGGCTGCGGTTGACGAACGTCACGTTCAAGTTCGCATCGGCGACGACGATGTGGTCGGGCGAGTTCTCCGACACCGAGCGCAGCACCGCCTCGGATGCCCTGAGCGCATCCTCGGCGTCGCGGCGCGCCGTCACCTCGTAGGTGGCACCGATCGCGATGGGCTTGCCGTCCGCCACCGCGCGGATCACGCGCGTCGCGAGCCAGCGCTCGCGCCCGACCGAATCGAGCGTGCGGAACTCGAGCTCGGTCGGCTGGCCGTTCTCGACCGTTTGCGTGAGCGCCGCGCGCAGGCGCGCACGGTCATCGCGATGCACGTCGCGCATGTCCTCGGCGAGCGTCGCACCAATGGGGATGCCACTGTCGAATGACGGGCTCCGGTACTCGAGCACGAGGCGGTCGTCACTCGGGTGCCAGCGCCACGCGAGGATCTGCGCCGCGTCCATCGCGAGACGCAGCCAGTCGCTCTGCTCCTGGATCCGAAGCTCGCTGCGCTTCAGCGCCTCGATGTCCTGGAAGGCGCCGTACAGCCGGATCGTCTCGCCATGGACCCGCTCGACGCGCACGTTGGTCCGTACCCAGCGGCGTTCGCCCGCGGCCGTTACGATCTCGAGCTCCTGGTCGAACCCCTCGCCGGTCTTGAGCGCATTGCGGATTGCGGTCTTGACCACCGGCACGCTGTCGGGCGCGAAGAAGTTGAGCGCGTGGTGAAACGAGGGCTTGAAAGTGGCGCGCGTCGTGCCGTGGATGCGGTGCGCCTCGTCGCTCCAGGTGAGTTCCTGGCACCTGAGGTCGAGCTCCCAGGAGCCGACGTGCGCGAGTGCCTCGGCCTCGCTCAGCAGCCGCTCGGCGCGACCCTCGCGCGAGACGTCCATCGCGCAGCCGACCAGGCGCACGACGTTGCCGGCCTCATCGCGCATCCGGACGGCCCGATCGAGGATGTCGACGTAGTGACCGTCCGCGTGGCGCAGCCGGTAGCGGCTCGAGGCGATGCGCTGACCGTCGTCGTGCCGCCGTTCGGCGACGAATTTCTCGACATCGTCGGGGTGGATCTGGTCGATCCACCAGTCGAGCGAGGCACGCACGGCCTCGGGTCCAAGGCCGAGCACATCGGCGATCGCCCCGGAGCAGGTCACGATGCCGCTGATGACGTCGCGCTCGTAGATGATGCCGCTGACCGCATCCGCCGCAACGCGGAACCGCTCCTCGCTCGCGCGCACGCGCTCCTCCGCGAGCTTGAGATCCGTGATGTCATGGAGGCTGCCCATGATCGAGACGACGCGACCGGTCCGGGGCTCACGGAGCGGACAGGCGGTCGCCGCGAACCAGACCCACTCGCCGGACTTCGCGCGCAGCCGCGTCTCGCCGCGGCCCGGTGCGCCGCGAAGGGCGCTCGCGCCCCGCGCATCCGACCCCGCGCGCTGCTCATCGTGCACCAGTGTCGAGACGCCGCCGCGCTCATTCACCTCATCCACCGTCCAGCCGAGGATCCGCGTGAAGCCTTCGCTGACCCAGCGCAGCATCAGGCGCCCCTTTGCGTCCGGGGCGCTCTCGTGCACGAAGCCGGGCGACATCGCGAGCACGGTGCGGTAGCGTGCCTCGCTCTCGGCGAGCGCAAGTTCCGCGCGCTTCCTGCGGTCGACGTCGAGCACGACGCCGACGATCCGCCGCGCCCGGCCGAGCGCATCGCGCTCGAGCACGCGCGCGCGCTGGTGCACCCAGATCCAGCCGGCGGGATGCGTGGGTACGCGAAACTCCGTGTCCCAGTCGTTCTCGGGTCCTTCGATCAGGTGATCGAAGCCGTGCCTGAGCACACTCTCGTCCTCGGCGTGCGGCTGGCGCAGGAACTCCCCGCCAATCGGCGCGTG
>CAYNCY010000244.1:0-5991 GCA_964395195.1 uncultured Steroidobacteraceae bacterium | reverse complement strand
CGTCGCCTGATCGAACCGCCGGCCCTGCGCCGACAGGTAGATCCGCGGGCTCCCTGCCGGCAGCCGCGCCGCCGCCCGCTCGATCGCCGTCGCGAGCGGCTCGACCTTGAGGACCATGCCGGGTCCCCCGCCGTAGCTGCGATCATCGACCGTGCCATGCACGTCCGTCGCGAGCTCGCGCGGGTCCTCGGTTCCGACCCTGACCACGCCGCGCTCGAGCGCCCGTCCGACCACGCCCATCGCGAGGGCCGCCTGGACCTGCTCCCGGAACAGCGTCACCACCTCGATCGACAGCCGCGGCAGCGCCGCGTCCATCCCGCTAGACCTCCGGGTCCCAGTCGACCACGAGGCGCTTCGCGCCGAGGTCGACCTCCTTGAGGCGTCCGGGCGAGAGCGGCACCCAGTGCTCCACCCCGCTCCCCTTTACGGCCATCACCGGCGCCGCCGGGAAGTCGTGAAAGTGGCTGACCACCCCAAGGTCTGCCCCCGTGAGCGTCGCCACCCGACAGCCCACCAGGTCATCCCAGTAATACTCACCCGGCTTCGGCACCGGCAGATCCGTGCGCCGCAGCCCCACGTCCCGGGCGCTGAACTCGCGCGCGGCCTCCGGGCTCGAAACGCCTTCGAGGGCCACCACGAGGTCGCTGCCGCCGCCGTGCGTCCGGCCGCTCAACACCTTGACCGGCTGCCACCCGCCGCCCGGACGAGCGAGCTGCCACACCGGGTAGTCGAGGATCGCCGCCGGCGGATCCGTGTACGAATGAACCTTGAGCCAGCCCTTGATGCCCCAGGGCGCCGCGAGCCGCCCGAGGACCACCATCCGCTCACCGGCGGTGGGTGCTCCCGCGGCGTCCGTCATGCGCCGCTCTCCCCATTCCTCAGGCCGCGGCCGGCGTCCCGGACGTCTTCCGGAACTGCTCGACGAGCGCCGCAACGCGCTCGGAGGCGGTCGCGCCCTTCTTGATCCAGGCGTCGATCTTGGCGATGTCGAGCCGCAGCTTCGTTTCCTTGCCGCGTGCGACCGGATTGAAGAGACCGACTTGATCCAGGGTCGTGCCACCCTGGCGCTTGCGGCTGTCAGTAACGACGACGTGGTAGAAGGGCTCCTTCTTACCGCCGCGACGCGTCAGGCGAATCGTGACCATCGGCTGCGAAACCTCGATGTGCTGGTGACCGGCCAGCGGGTCGAGCCCGCCGCCAAAGAGCCGCGCATTCTACTCAAATCAAGGGATTGAGGCTAGGGGCCGAAACCCGGCGGCAGCCGGCCGCCCAGGGAGCGCATCAGCCCCCGGACCCCACCCTTCGAGAACTGCTTCATGACCTTCTGCATCTGCAGGAATTGCTTCAGCAGCCGGTTGACGTCCTGGACCTGGACCCCGGAGCCGTTGGCGATCCGGCGCTTGCGCGAACCGTCGATCAGGTCGGGCTTGCGCCGTTCCTTAGGGGTCATCGAGTTGATGATCGCGATCTGGCGCTTGACCTGCCGGGGCTCGAACTGCCCCGAGGCCCGGGCGGCCGCGTTCGAGAGCTGCGCGGGCATCTTGTCCATCAGGGAGTCGAGGCCGCCCATCTTCTCGAGCTGGCGCATCTGCTCCCTGAGGTCGTTGAGGTCGAAGCCCTTGCCCTTGGCGAGCTTCTTGGCGAGGACCTCGGCCTGGTCCCGGTCGACGTCGCGCTGCACCTGCTCGACGAGCGAGAGGACGTCGCCCATGCCGAGGATCCGCGAGGCGACCCGCTCCGGGTGGAAGAGCTCGAGCGCCTCGACCTTCTCGCCGACGCCGACGTAGAGAATGGGCTTGCCGGTGACCTGGCGCACCGAGAGCGCCGCGCCGCCGCGCGCGTCTCCGTCGGCCTTCGTGAGGATCGTGCCCGTCAGGTCGAGCGCCGCGTTGAAGGCGCGCGCCGCGTTGACCGCGTCCTGGCCCGCCATGCCATCGACCACGAAGAGCCGCTGGTGGGGCTTGACGGCGGCATCGATCGCCTTCACCTCCGCCATCATCTCCTCATCGACGTGCAGGCGCCCCGCGGTGTCGACGATGAGGACGTCGTAGACGCCCCGGCGCGCCTCGGCAAGCGCCCGCGTCGCGATCGCCACCGGCGCTTCGCCCGTCTCAACCGGCACGAACCCGGCGCCCACCTGCGCCGCGAGTCGCTCGAGCTGGGTGATCGCGGCCGGACGATAAATGTCCGTGCTGACGAGCAGCACCCGCTTCTTCTGCTCGCCCATCAGCACCCGCGCGAGCTTCGCGGCGGTGGTCGTCTTGCCGGCGCCCTGCAGTCCCGCGAGCAGCACCACGACCGGCGGCTCGGCGCGAAGGCTCAAGCCGGTACCCGGCTCGCCCATCACCGCCACGAGCTCATCGTGCAGGATCTTGATGAACACCTGGCCCGGGGTCAGGCTCTTCTGGACCTCGGCGCCGAGCGCACGCACCTTGACGGCGTCGACGAAGCTCTTGACCACCGGCACCGCGACGTCGGCCTCGATCAGCGCCATCCGCACCTGACGGAGCGTGTCGGCGACGTTCTCCTCGGTGAGCCGCCCGCGGCCGCGCAGCGCCTCGACCGCGGCGCCCAGGCGCTCAGTCAGTTTGTCGAACATCGGGGATCTCCTTCGATGCACGCATTATAGGGATTCGGGGCCGGTAGCGCGCTTCCCGCGCCTGTCCCCGTGTGCAATGATTTACCGGCTTTGACGACCCTCCACATCGCCGCCTCGTTCGCGCCGCTTGCGCTTTACCTCCTCGCGAGCGTGCTCGTCGTGCGGGCGGTCAAGGCCGATGCCGCCGCGCGCCCGGTCACGGCCACCCTCGCCGCCCTGGCGGGCGCGCTCGTGCACGCCTGGCGCCTCTTCGGCGCGATCGACTCCGCGAATGGCGTCGTGATCGCGATCACCGACTCGGCCTCCCTGGTCGGCTGGGTGGTCGGAGCGACGACCGCACTCGCGATGGGCTACCTCGCGCTCGGCGCCCTGCCCGCCGTGCTCCTCGTGATCGCGGGCCTCCTCGCGACGCTGACCGGGGTGATTTCCGGGTTCACCGAGATCGACACGCCGCAGTGGGAAGTGACCGCGCACATCGGCCTCGCCGCGCTCGCCGCCGGCTGGCTCACGATCGCCGTCACGGTGGTTTCGCTCCTCGCCTGGCAGGAGCGGCGCGTGCGCGCGCGTCGCGCGCTCGGCGTGCTCGCGCTCCTGCCGCCGATGGAAACGATGGAGAAAACGCTGTTCCGCGCGGTCGGCGGCGGCTTCGTCGTGCTCACCCTCGCGCTCGTCACGGGCTTCTTCTTCGTGCACGACGTGATGGCCCAGCATCTCCTCCACAAGATCACTTTCGCGGTGATCGCCTGGCTCGTGTTCGGCGGCCTCCTGTTCGGGCGCGTGCGCAAGGGCTGGCGGGGCCGCACGGCGCTGCGCTGGACCATCACCGGATTCGTCTTTCTCGCGCTCGCCTACTTCGGCGCGAAATTCGTGCTCGAAAACCTGCTCGGCCGTCACTGGGGCTGAATGCACCACTTCCCCGTGGGTCTCGCGAGCGCGGGGCTCGTCGCCTGCATCATCCTCTCGGCGTTCTTCTCGAGCACCGAGACGGCGCTGATGAGCCTCAACCGCTATCGCCTCCGGCACCTCGCGAGCCAGGGCCATGCCGCCGCGCGCCTGACCGAGCGCCTGCTCGCGCGCCCCGACCGGCTGATCGGCGTGATCCTACTCGGCAACACGCTCGCCAACGTCTGCGCCGCTGCGATCGTGACGCTGTTGACGCTCGAGTTCCTGAGCCAGGAGTGGCTCGCCGCGACGAGCGGAGTGCTGACCCTCGCGCTCCTCCTCTTCTCGGAGGTGGGTCCGAAGACGTACGGGGCGCTCCACGCCGAGCGCCTGGCGCTGCCCGCGTCGTACCTCTACCGGCCGCTCCTCTGGCTCTGCTACCCGCTCGTCTGGGCGATCAACCTCGTCACCAACGCGCTCCTGAGGCTCGTCGGCGTCTCGGCCGAAGCGGTCGCCTCGCACTCGCTCTCGGCCGATGAGCTTCGCAGCGTCGTCGCCGAGGCGGGCGCCCTCATTCCGATCCGCCACCAGCAGATGCTGGTCAGCATCCTCGACCTCGAGCGCATCGAGGTCGGCGAGATCATGGTGCCGAGGAACGACGTCAGCGGCATCGACCTCAAGGACGACTGGGAGGAGATTCTCGCGGCGCTGCGCGATGCCCAGCACACGCGCCTGCCCGTCTACGAGGGCGATCTCGATCACATCGTCGGGGTGCTGCACATGAAGCGCGTGGCGCGCGAGCTCGCGCGCGGCTCCTTTGATCGCGACAGCCTCGAGCGGCTCGCCCGCTCGCGCGAGGCCTACTACGTGCCCGAGGGCACGACGCTGAACCAGCAGCTGGTGGCCTTCCAGGAGAACCACCGGCGCCACGCGTACGTGGTCGATGAGTACGGCGACGTGCAGGGGCTGATCACGATCGAGGACATCCTCGAGGAGATCGTCGGTGAGTTCACGACGCTGCCGCACGCGCTTCGGCACGAGGTGCGGGCCGAGGACGACGGCAGCTTCGTGGTCGCGGCGAGCACCACGGTGCGCGCACTCAACCGCGCGCTCGGCTGGAAGCTGCCGACGCGGGGGCCGAAGACGCTGAACGGCCTCATCCTCGAGTACCTGGAGACGATCCCGGAGCCCGGCACCGCGCTCAAGCTCGAAGGCCACGCGCTCGAGGTGCTGCAGATCGCCGATAACACGATCCGCACGGTGCGGATCTGGCCCGTCGCGCCGCCGCGCCGCTGAGCCCTAGCCCAACGCCTTCAGCGCCTCCTCGAGGCGGCTGACGCCGATGACCTCGAGCCCGTCGGGCGGCTTGCGGGGCAGGTTCGCGCGCGGCACGATCGCCCGCGTGAAGCCGTGCTTGGCTGCCTCGCGCAGGCGCTCCTCGCCGAAGGGCACCGGGCGGATCTCGCCCGCGAGGCCGAGCTCGCCAAACACCACGAGTTCCTGCGGGAGCGCGCGGTTCTCGAGGCTCGAGACGGCGGTCAGGAGCAGGGCCAAGTCGGCCGCCGTCTCCTCCACCCTGACGCCCCCGACGATGTTGATGAAGACGTCGTGCGCGCCGAGCGCGATGCCGCCGTGCCGGTGGAGCACCGCGAGCAAGAGCGACAGCCGGTTGGCATCGACGCCGACCGCGACCCGGCGCGGCTGCTGGGCGCGCGACTCATCGACCAGCGCCTGCACCTCGATCAGCATCGGCCGCGTGCCCTCGCGGGTCACGGTGACGAGACTGCCGGCGACCGGCGTCTCGTGGCGCGATAGGAAGATCGCCGAGGGGTTCCTGACCTCCTTGAGGCCGTGCTCGTCCATCGCGAACACGCCGATCTCGTTGGCCGCGCCGAACCGGTTCTTGATCGCGCGCACCACGCGGAAACGGCTGCCGGCGTCGCTCTCGAAATAGAGCACCGTGTCGACGAGGTGCTCGAGCACGCGCGGTCCCGCGATCACGCCTTCCTTGGTCACGTGACCGATCAGTACGACCGCGGTACCGGTCCGCTTGGCATGGGCGATGAAGCGCGCCGCGGATTCCCTCAGCTGCGACACCGAGCCCGGGCTCGCCTCCACCTCGGCGCTCGCCATCGTCTGGATCGAGTCGACGACCAGCACCCTGGCCTCGGCCGCGACGGCCGCCGCGACGATCGCCTCGACGTCGGTCTCGGCAATGAGCCCGAGGGCCGCGGCACCGAGGCTGAGCCGGCGAGCGCGCAGTCCCACCTGGCGCAGGCTCTCCTCGCCCGTCGCGTAGAGAACGGGCGCGGATGCGGCGAGCGCGGCGGCGGACTGCAGCAGCAGCGTCGACTTGCCGATGCCGGGATCGCCGCCGAGGAGAATCACGGAGCCCGCGACCAGCCCGCCGCCCAGCACCCGGTCGAACTCACTCGAGCCCGTGGCCAGCCGAGGCGCCTCTTCGGTGCCGGCGCCGCCGAGCGTCGCCGCGGTGGCCGGGGTCGCGCCGC
>CAYNCY010000243.1:0-5993 GCA_964395195.1 uncultured Steroidobacteraceae bacterium | reverse complement strand
GGTCCCCTGACCCTCGGCGCGCTTGAAGATAATCGCGACGTTGTACCTGCGCTCGAGCACGGCTTCGAACCTGCCGACCGTCACCGCCCGCGCCCACTCGCGGAACACGTCGAAGTCGCAGGCGTAGTTCATCTGGTCGACCTGGTGGGCACCCGGCGGCCGCGCGCCAATCTCGCCGAACACGACCTCGCCGTCGGCCTTGCGGTACCACTCCATGTGCGTGAAGCCGCTCTGGAAACCAAGCGCACGGATCACGTCGAAGCCCATCTTGAGGCCGCCCGCGAGCTCCGCGGCGTCGGGATTGCGAAGCGCCACGACCTGCGGGCTGATCCATTCGTTGGACCGGGCGATCAGGGGTCGGGGGCGGTACCAGGCAATGTTGTAGTAGGCGATCTTCCCGCCGATTGTCACGGTGTCGAAGGTGTATTCCTCACCGTCGACGAACTCCTCGACGCTGACCACCGGCACGTGCGCAATCCGCGGCAGCACGTCCCGAAGCTCATCCGCGCTGTCGCAGCGATACGTGTCGGCCGAGCCCGCCCCGGCGATCGGCTTGATGATCACCGGGAAACCGATCCGCTCTGCCGCTTCCCAGCATTGCGCCACGCTGTGCGCGGCCACGTGACGCGGAGTGCGGATGCCGGCGGCATCGAGCTTCTGTTTCATCGCCTCCTTGTCGCGGAAGGGCACGGTATCGGCGACGCCGAGGCCCGGCGCGCCGAGTGCCTCCCGGAGGCGCGCGGCGAGCAGCATCAATGGCTCCCACAGCGACTCGACGCGATCGATGGAGCGGCCGCCGAGCGCCGCCAGCACTTCCTGGAGCGTGCGTGGCTCGTTCCAGAGCGAGCCCACCTGGATATAGGCCGCGAGCGCGCGGCGTGTCCGCTCCGGCAGCGCCGCCGCCGGCTGATCGCCGACACCAATGACCGTCGCGCCGACCTCGGCGAGGCCGCGCGTGAACTCGGGCATTTCCGCGGGATAGCCCGGCGACAGCATCAGCACGTTCATGGTCACCCCCGCCGCCGATCCTAGCGCAACGCCCCGGCAAAACGGCTTCGCTATACTCGAAAAACCGTGGCCTACCGCGTCCTCTTCGTCACCGCCGAATACGCGCCGCTCGCCAAGACCGGCGGCCTTGCGGACGTCTCGGCGGCGCTGTCCCGCTTCCTGCACGCCCGCGGCGACGACGTCAGGGTGTTCATGCCGCTTTACCGGCAGGTCGCCGCCAAGGGCCTTGCGCTCCACCCGGTCGAGTTCCTCAAGGACCTGTCGCTGACCCTCGGCGACCGGGAATACCGGTACTCCGTGCTGAGCGGCCAGGCGCCGGGGTCGACGCTCGAGCTCTACTTCATCGACTGCCCGGCGCTCTACGACCGGCCCGGCATCTACAGCTCCGAGCCCGACGAGCACCGGCGCTTCCTGCTCCTGACCCGCGCCGCCTTCGAGTGCTGTCAGCGCATGGGGTTCGCGCCCCACATACTGCATTGCAACGACTGGCACACCGCCTTCGGTCCCCTGTTCCTGCGCACGCTCTATGCCTGGGACCGGCTCTTCAGCGCGACCAAGTCGGTGCTGACGATCCACAACATCGGCTATCAGGGGCTGTTTCGCGCCGCCGACGCCGCGGCGCTCGGGCTCGGGGAGGCGAGCTGGCTCCTGCACCAGGAAGACCTCGCGGCCGGCCGGATCAATACGCTCCTGCACGGCGTTCTCTACGCCGACCTCGTGACGACGGTGAGTCCCACCTATGCGCGCGAGATCTGCACCCCCGAGTACGGGGTCGGCCTCGACGGCTTCCTGCGCGCGCGCGGTGACAAGCTCGTCGGCATCCTGAATGGCGTCGACTACGAGGAGTGGAACCCCGCGACCGACCGCTACCTGCCGACGCATTTCTCGCGCGAGGCGCCCGCCGGCAAGCTCGCGGTCAAGCGCGCGTTCATCGAGAAGCTGAAGCTCACCGCCGGTCCCGACACGCTCTACGTCGGTCTCGTCAGCCGGCTCGTCGCGCAGAAGGGCATCGAGCTCCTGCCGCTGGTGCTGCCGGGCCTGCTCGCCTCCCGGCGCCTCAGCTTCGTCGCCCTCGGCAATGGCGAGCCGCGCTTCGAGGAGATGCTGCAGGCGCTCGAGCGCACCTTCCCCGATCGCGTCGTCTATCACCGCGGCTACAGCGATGAACTCGCGCACTGGATCGAGGCGGCGAGCGACGCCTTCCTGATGCCCTCGCTTTACGAGCCGTGCGGCCTCAACCAGATGTACAGCTTGAAGTACGGCACGGTACCGATCGTCCGCCGCACCGGCGGCCTCGCGGATTCCGTGTCGCTCTACTCACCCGACACCGGCCGAGGCACCGGCATCGTGTTCGACCACTTCGACGCGCCGGCGCTGCGCTGGGCGCTCGAGGCGACGCTCGACCTCTTCCGGCGCAAGGACCACTGGCAGCGGCTGGTCGCGAACGGCATGGCCGAGGATTTTTCCTGGACGCGCCAGGGCGCGCTCTACATCGACGAGTACCGGCGCCTGGTCGGCCCGGATTGAACGCGATCACTCTCAGGCAGGCCGCAAATGAACGTCATCCTGGTCGAGCCCGCGTTTCCCTATAACCAGCGCGAGTTCGCCCGCGGGCTCGCCGCCGCCGGCGCGCGGGTCATCGGCATCGGCGAGCGGCCGCTCTCGCACCTCGATGGCGAGCTCAAGGGCTGGCTCACGCACTACGAACAGGTCTCCTCGGTGGTCAACGAGGGTGCGCTGCTCGCGGCGGTGCGCCGCGTGCAGCAGCGCGCGCACATCGAGCGGCTCGAGGCGACGGTCGAGGCGCACATCATGAGCGCCGCCCAGGTGCGCGAGGCCGCCGGGATTCCGGGGACGTCGGTGCGCACCGCCTGGCTCTGCCGCGACAAGCCGACGATGAAGCAGGCACTGCGCGAGGCCGGGGTGCCGTGCGCGCAGTCGACGAGCGCCGAGGACGGCGCGACCGCGCGCGCGTTCGCCGCGAGCGTCGGCTACCCGCTCATCGTCAAGCCGCGCGCGGGCGCCGGTGCCTCGGGCACGCGCCGCGTCGACAACGATGCCGAGCTCGATGCCGCACTCGCCGCCGCAGGCGTCGGCCGCGGCCACTCGGTCGCGATCGAGGAGTTCATCGAGGGCCACGAGGGCTTCATCGACACCATCGCCATCGACGGGCGGGTTGCGCACGAGTTCATCTCGCACTACTTCCCGGGCGTGCTGGTGGCGATGCGCGAGCGCTGGATCTCGCCGCAGATCGTCGCCACCAACCGCCTCGATGCCGCCGGCTACGCAGAGGTCCGCGCGATGACCCGGCGCGTCATCGAGGTGCTCGGCATCGGCACCTCGGCAACCCACATGGAGTGGTTCTACGGGCCGAAGGGACTCAAGTTCTCGGAGATCGGCTGCCGCCCGCCCGGCGTCGGTCAGTGGGACGTGTACGCGGCTGCGAACGAGTTCGACATCTATCGCGAGTGGGCGATGGCGGTCGTGCACGGCCGGCCGGCCGCCCAACCCTCGCGCCGCTTCGCCTGCGGCATGATTGCGCTGCGTCCCGACCGCGACGGCCGCATCGTTGGCTACGAGGGCGCGGAGGAGGTGTTCCGGCGCTTTGGCGAGTGGATCGTCGCCTCGCACCTGCCCTCGCCCGGGATGCCGACGCAACCGGTCGAGGCCGGCTACATGGCGAACGCGTGGATCCGCATCCGCCACCCGGACTACGATCACCTGCGCGCGATGATGGACGCGATCGGCGAGACGCTGAAGGTCCGCGCTAATTGAGGGTGAACGTGCCGCGCTGATCGAAGGGCACGGTGCCGAGGAACATCATCTCGGTCTCGACCTTGCCGGTCATCCGATACTCGATCGGCTGGCTGCGATCCTTGATCCGCGGCAGCACCTTGAGAAGCGTGGTCGCAAGGTCCGTGGTCACGATCGTCTCGAACTCGGCCGAGCCGTTCGCCGGCACCGTGAATGGCGCCGCGGTCGCCCCGTAGCCGAAGTCCTCGCCCGCGACCTGCAGCGTGAACGTGATGGCGCGGATCGGCAGCGCACGGGTGTTCGGGTTGTCGACGTTGATGTGCACCCGAAAGCGCTGCTGCAGGAACTGCGCGCCCTCGACGTCGACTTTGACGACGGTGAGGTGCGGGCGCTCGAAGTGCGGCGTGAGGCTGCAGCCACCCGCGAACAGAAGCGAAAGGCCGAGGACGGCGAGTGCCGGAAGCCGCGCGATCATTCGTTCTGCCTCATGGCCCGCATAGTGCCACCTCACGCTATCCGCCGCGACGCGAAGCGCGGCCGTACAGTTCGTTGACCCGCCGGCACGCGCGACTGAGCCCGGTCGGCACGTCGGCCCACGCGAACGACCAGGTCCAGTTGCCAACCGTCGTCCCGGGCGTGTTCATGCGCGCCGCGCGGCCGAGTCCGAGGAGATCCTGCATCGGCACGACCGCGAGCGTCGCGACGGAGCCGAGCACCGCGCGCGTCAGTTCCACGGCCTCCTGCCCCTCCGGTGCGGCGAGGTAGTCCCTCACCTCGGCGCGCGCCGTCGCATCGAGCCCCGCGAACCAGCCGACCGTCGTGTCGTTGTCGTGAGTTCCCGTGTAGGCGATTGAGCGCGGCACCCAGTTGTGAGGCAAGTGGATATTGGCCGAGTTCCCGTCGAAGCCGAATTGCGCGACGCGCATGCCGGGGAGCCCGAAGTCGTCCCGGAGGCGCTCGACCTCGGGCGTGATGACGCCCAGGTCCTCGGCGACGACCTCGAGACGACCGAAGACCTCAAGTGCCCGCGCGAGGAGCGCCCGGCCGGGTGCCGGGCGCCATTCGCCCGCCGCCGCGGTCGGCGCGGTCGCCGGAACCGCCCAGTAGGACTCCAGACCGCGGAAGTGGTCGATGCGCACGAGGTCGAAGAGCTCGAACTGCGCGCTCAGCCGCTCGATCCACCAGGCGAAGCCCGTGCGCTCGTGCTCGTCCCAGCGAAAGAGCGGGTTGCCCCAGCGCTGGCCGTCGCTCGAGAAATAGTCGGGCGGGACGCCCGCGACCGCCGTCGGCCGCCCGTCGCCGTCGAGCTCGAACAGCTCCGGATGCGACCACACCTCGACGCTGTCGGGCGCGACGTAGATCGGGATGTCGCCGAAAAGATGCACGCCCCGCTCGCGCGCGTAGGCGCGCAGGCGCTCGTACTGGGCGTGGAAGAAGTACTGCGCATCGACGACCGCCGCAGCGGCCGCGGCGAGCTCGCGACGCGCGTTATCGAGCGCGGCGGCATCGCGGCGCTTGAGCGCCTCCGGCCACTCCCACCACGGCCGCCCCTGCTCGCGCGCCTGGATCGCGGTGAAGAGCGCGTAATCGCCGAGCCAGCCGGCCGCGCGCGCGCCGAAGGCCGCGAAGGCCGCCGCGCCCTCCCCGCCCTGCTCGCGGAGCCGCGCGGCCGCGCGACCGATCGTCGCGGCACGATCGGCCGAATCCGCTTCGCCCGGTTCAATGAGGCCCGCGCGCACGAACTCCTCGAGGTCGATGAGCGCCGGGTCACCCGCGTGGTTGGAGCGTGCGTAGTACGGCGAGCGATCGGCGCCGACGGGTCCAAGCGGGAGCAGCTGCCAGACCGTGAAGCCCGCGTCCGCGAGCCAGTCGACGAAGGAGCGGGCGGCGCTGCCGAGCGCCCCGTGGCGCGCATCGGGCAGGGAGGTGGCGTGCAGGAGCACGCCCGCGCGTCGCCGGTCGAGCACGCCGGCCGGTGAGCTAGTCATGTGCGCCGCCGTCGCCCGCCGCGCTCAACCGGGGTTTCTGAGCATGTCCGGCGTGACGAGCACGACGCCGCGCTCGGTGACCTCGAAGCGACGCTTGTCGGCGGCGACATCGACGCCGATGCGCGTGCCGTCCGGCACCACGCAGCCCTCGTCGAGGATCGCGCGCCGGATCACGCAGTTGCGCCCGACCGAGACGTGCGGCAGGACCACCGAGGCCTGCACGATCGAGCGCTCCTCGACGTG
>CAYNCY010000242.1:0-6002 GCA_964395195.1 uncultured Steroidobacteraceae bacterium | reverse complement strand
GATCTCGAGTAGAAGCCGCCCCCGGAGTTGTCGTTGTTCGCGGCGAGCGCGCTTTCGACCTGCGGCACGGAGAGGCCAATCCCGGCGAGCTTCGCCGGATCCAGCAGCACCTGGTACTGCATGCTGCCGCCGCCGAACCCGGAGTCATCCGCCACTCCCTGCACGGAGCGAAAGGCCGGCTCGACGATCCAGTCCTCGAAGGTCTTCAGCTCCATCGGCGAGCGGTCCGTGCTCTGCAGCACGTACCGGTAAATCAGGCCCGACGGTGCCGACATCGGCGAGAGCGACGGCGAGATACCCGACGGCAGAGCCAAGTCACCGAACTTGTTGTAGACCTGCTGGCGCGCGAAGTAGTTATCGGTGCCGTTCTTGAAAGTGATGATGACGTCGGAGAGCCCGTACAGCGAGATCGAGCGGATCGTCGTCATCTGCGGCAGTCCGTTCATCTCCCGTTCCACGGGGACCGTGATCAGCCGCTCGACTTCCTCGGCCGCGCGGCCGGGCCACTGCGTGATGACCTCGACCATCGGCGGTGCCAGGTCCGGGTACGCATCGACCGGCAGGCGGCCGAGGGAGCGGCCGCCGACACCGACCAGCACTACCGTCAGGAAGATGACCAGGAAGCCCTGTCGCAGCGACGAAGCGACGATGCGGTTCATCACCGAGCGGGTGCGTGGCACCGGCTCTTCGGAGAGCGGTGTCTCGGTCATTGACTCTGCATGAACTGGAGGAAGATGCTGCCATCGTCGACGACGCGGTCACCGGGCTTCAGGCCCTCGGTGATGTCGTACTGATCCCCGGCGCGATAGCCGACGGTCACGTGCTGGCGCGAGAAGGCACCGTCGGCCTGCGCCAGGTACACGAACGGCAGGTTCTCGTCGTCGTGCAGAAGCGCCGACACCGGCACCAGCGTGCCGCTGCTCTCCTGCTTGGCGCGGATCAGCACGTGCACGTACATCTGCTTGCGCAGTACGCGGTCGGTGTTGTCGACGACGACGCGGGCGACGACCGCGCGCGTGTCGGGGTCAACCAGCGCAGGGATGTTGTCGACTCGCCCCTGCAGGTGCGATTGAAAGGCATCGCTTAACACCTCAGCGGTATCGCCAACCTTGATCTCGGCGACGTCGGCACCGAAGAGCTGGGTCATCACCCACACGCGGGACATGTCCGCGACGGTGAATGCGGGGGTCGTGCCTGCCTCGAGGAGTTGGCCGGGTGACACCAGCTTCTCGGTGACGGTGCCGGAGATGGGCGAGCGGATCATCCCGGAGAGATGGGTGACCGGCTTGCCCTGCTCGATGTCCTTGATCGCACTGGCTGGCACATTGAGCGCAACCAGGCCCTGCAGCGCCGCGTCGCGATCCGCCTCGGCGTTCGTCGCGTCAGTCTCCGCCTGCGCGGCCTCACGCTGCGCGACGCCGTTGTGCTCGAGCAAGTCCTTGTCGAGATCGGCGAGGCGACGGTTGGTGCGGGCGGTCGCGAGCGCTTTCTGGTACGTGCTGATGGCGGTTGCGAAGTCCGGGGAGTCCACTGCCGCGAGCGCATCGCCCTTGCGGACCGGGTCGCCCGGCGAAACCAGCGTCCGGATGACGGGCCCCGAGATCGGTGCGATCACGCTGGTCGCCTGGTCGTTGTCGTAGTCGACCGTGCCGTTCGCCTCCACGGTGCGGTGGTACTTGGAGGCAGCGACCGTGAACAGCCGCACGTGCTCGCGCTGGGCGTCCGTCAGCCGCACGCTTCCGGGCGCCACTGCCGGCGCCTCGGCATCGCCACGGTGTCCGCAGGCCGCGAGCGCGATGGCGACCGCGGTCGCGAGGAGGACCGGGCCCAGTGCCCGGGGAACGCTATTTTTCATGATTTCCCGTGATCATATCCGAGCGGTGCCACCAGCCGCCGCCGAGTGCCTGGAAGAGTGCGGCGCTGTCGGCAAGCCGGGCCGCCTCCGACTGGACCAGCGCAATCTGGCTTTGCTGGTTCGCCTGCTCTGCGCTCAGGTACGCCACATAGCCGGTGTAACCGTCGTGCCACTGGCGCTCGGCAAGATCCAGTGTGACCTTGGCGGCGGCGGCGGCGGCGGCGGCGGCCTTGAGACCATCGGCATCGGTCTGCAATGCAGCGAGCGAGTCGGCGACATTCTGGAACGCCTGCAGCACGGTGCTCCGGTACTGCTCCCGAGCCTGCTCATAGGTCGCTTTGGCGGCCCGTTCCTGATGGAGCAGCGTACCGCCCTGAAAGATGGGGGCCGTCGCGGTGGCGCCGATCACCCAGAAGCCGGTTCCTGACTTAAAGAGTTCGCTCATCGCGGCCGCAGCGCTGCCGACGTTGCCGGTCAGTTCGAGGTTCGGCAGGCGATTGGCGATCGCGATGCCGATCCTTGCGCTCGCGTCGTGGAGATTCTCTTCGGCCTGCAACACGTCCGGCCGCTGCTCGACAAGGGCCGCCGGCAACGTCAGCGGCATCTCGGCGGGCAGGTTCAGCGTCGCGAGGTCGATGCCGGTGTCGGGCTGCTGAGTGGGGAAGCGCCCGGTCAATGTCGCGAGCAGGTCGCGCAGCTGGGCGAGCTGCTTGGCGAGCGGCGGCAGCATCGCGGCAAACTGGGCGAGCTGCGACTCCTGCGCGGCGACGTCGAGTCCGCTCGCATAGCCCTTGGAAAGCTGGTACCGGAGAACGTCGAGTGCGTGTGTTCCGCTATCAATGAGCTGCCGTGTGGTCTCGACCTGACGGCGGAGCGACGCTTCCTGGATCGCCGTGACGACGACATTTGCGGTCAACGTCACATAGGTCGCGACCATCTGGTAGCGGACCTCCTGTTCCTGCGCGCGCAGCGATTCCATGGTCCGGCGGTTGAGTCCGAACACATCGGGGACGAACGAGACGTTCAACTGCGGCGTGTACAGGTTGTAGATATAGGCATTCGAGCTCAGCGTCGGAGCAATCTGCCCCGACAGGCGCTGCCGGGTCGCGGAGAAGCTGCCGTTGACGTTGGGGAAGTAAGCGCCGCGCTGTGCGAGCACGTTCTCCCGCGCGACCGAGAGCGCCGCGCGCGCGGCCTTGAGGTCGGCGTTGTTCTTGAGTGCGAGATCGATGAGATCGTTGAGCGGCTGGGAATGGAAGAGCGTCCACCAGTCCGCGGAGATGTCGGCGCCGGAAGTGAAGCGCTGCTCAGGGCTCGTAGCGGAATCGGCTGCCGCGGCCCCGGCGGCAGGCCGGGCCGTGTAGTCCCCGTCTGGCGCGGCCGGCTTCTTGAAATTGGGTCCGACCGCGCATCCGGCCAGTGCGGCGAGCCCGACGGCCACGATGAGCACGCGTGTACGCAAGCCAGTCGTCAGTCCGGTCGGGGAGGACGCAAAATCGCAGCGCGACACTACTTTTCGTGCTGGCTTGCGCCGCATGTGGATGGCAGTCATGGGGGCGGGGTTCGGTCAGCCAGTATCCGCGACGGCCGCGGACGCCGTAAAGCGAAATGTCGGCCGGGTCGGTTGCGGCGTAGAACGCTGAAAGTATGAGTCAACCGCCGCCGATAAGTTGCATCGACAGCCTGCGCACGCGGGAGTCGCCGCGTCGCAAAGCGGGGAATCTGCAGGGCGAGCACCGGAGAGTGACCGCCCTTTCCGCCCGCTGGGATCGGTAGGACGCGTCGACGCCAGTGCAGACGAGGGCGTCTCGCTCCCGCGCGGTCACGTGACTGTCGACCCCGCCATTGCGCAACATAAGATCGCCGCGCACCCGGCCGACGAATCGCTCGGCTGACCGAGGTGGATCGGCGGTGGGTGAGATTCGCATAAGGTATTGATTGTGATAGCTATTATAGCGACCTGTGGTCGCCAGTGAAGGCCGGTCCCGCGCTCGACAATCGGGTCCACGCGCCGGTGTAGATAATGGTGGCGGTTCGGAGGGAGGCCAGTCCGTGTGCACCAAGTACGTCAGTCCCGAAGACGCCGCCGTGGAACGCTTTTGGCAGATCCGCCCGGGAAGTGCATGGGCCGCTCGCGAAATGTTTCCGCGAGCTCAGGGTCCGTTCATTCGGCGCATTGCCGCCGAGGGAATGCCGGTCCGTGAATGCGTCATTGGCCAGTGGGGTCTCATTCCTTCGTTCGCCAAGGAAGCCAAGCTCTCCTACTCGACGTTCAACGCCCGGTTCGAGGAGCTGACCGATAAGGCCTCCTACCGAACGCCGTGGCTCCATGGACAGCGCTGCATCATTCCGGCCACGTCATTCGACGAGCCGAACTGGGAAACCGGGCGTAATGTCTGGTGGCGTTTCACGCGCAAGGACGAGGCGCCGTGGAGCCTGGCGGGTCTGTGGAACACGTGGGTCGACCGGGCCACGGGCGAGATCCACGAGAGCTATACGATGCTCACCATCAACGCGGACTCGCATCCGCTGATGCGCCGCATGCACAAGCCCGATCCCAAGTACGGGCCGGACGATCAGGACAAACGGTCGGTCGTCGCGATCGAATCCGCGGACGTCGACCGCTGGCTTTCAGGAAAGCCAGAGGATGTACGCGACCTGGTGGCACCGCCGTCGATGGCGGTGATCGACGGAGCGCCCGTTATCAAGAAACTCGCGTAGCTCGCGATTTTCACGCGACGCACTCGGTAGGTCCGTGACAACTTGCCCGTGCTTAGGGCAACTACCGTAGAATTAATCGGATGCGCGCGTCTCATCCCCGTTGGGGCAATTCCATGCGAGCGACCGCGAAGCCAGACCACCGGGTTCGCTCGGTACTGGCCCACCCCCACCGATGACTGCAGATCAACTTCAGCCGAGTCGCGTCCGGTATCCCCGCGCGGTGCTCATTGGAGCCGCGCTGTACGTTGGGTTTATGGCGCTCGGGCTGGGCCTGTTCGCACCGCTTCACCTCGAGCCTCAAAGCCTCCCTGAGTGGGTCGGGATTCCAGGCTACGCGGTCGCAATCGCGCTGTGCATTCTGGCGATCGCCCGGTGGCTGCCCGAGCTGACCGTTCCCCGCGCGACGTGGGTACTGGTGCTCGGGTACGCCGCGCTCCGGGTGGTCGCGACGGTCGTCTGGAACGTATGGCGACCGCGCGGGATTGGACCCGTCTACTCGTTCGCCGACTCGCTGTACCTCGTCGATTACTGGCTACTCACGGCCGGGTACTGGTTGATGATCCGGCGTATCGAAGGGTCGCTGGGCACCCGGCGCCTGTGGCTCGACGCGGCGGCGGTGACGTCGGCGCTGGTCGCGGCCTTTTGGGCGGTCCTGCTCGTGCCGGAATTCGCGGCGGAACCGAGCCAACGACTCCCGGCTCCGTTCGCGCTGGCGTACACCTTCACGCTGATCCCGCTCATGGCGACGGCGGCCATTCTGTGCATTCGCCTTTCGTTCGCGCGCGCGCATTGGGCGGCGCTCCTGCTCGTGGTGGCCGGGCTCATCGATGCGAGTTGGGAACTTGCATGGCTCGCCGGCTGGCTGACCCAGACGGACTTCGTCGGGCCGTACTACAACTTCGGTGACGTCCTCTGCTTTGTGCTGATTTCGTGCGCCGTCGTCGTCGAGGCGCCGTGGCCCCGCCGGCACGAAGCGACGAGCCCGGACCAAGCTGCGCACCTGTTCTTGCCCATCCTGGCGACGCTGCTTGCCATTGCGCTCATTGCGGCGTCACTCGCGAGCACCCGGGCGGCGACGGCCTGGGTGCTCGTCGGACTCGTCTCGATGTGCGCCGTACTGCTATTCCTGCGCCACGCGGCAGTCCGCGCGGAACTCGGGGCTTTGAACCGGGCGCTCATCGCCCGCGGCGCCGATGCGCGCGTGATGGAGCTCGTGCGTCAGTCACCTGACCTCGTCGTCGTGACGGATGCGGCTGGCGGCATTTCATTTGCAAGTCCGGCGTCCGAAAGGGTGCTAGGAGTCTCCGCGGAAGTCCTGCGTGGCGCGCCGATGGCGCGGATTCTCGGTGATGCTCAGGAATCCGGTCTCGCGGCGCTCATCCATTCGTGCGCGCGGGACCCGGACAACGTCGTTTCGCGAGAGCTG
>CAYNCY010000241.1:0-6014 GCA_964395195.1 uncultured Steroidobacteraceae bacterium | reverse complement strand
GTCTACGTCGGCCCGTCCCTCTACGCCCACTTCCCGGTCATCCGTCTCGAACTCGACCTGGGTGCCCTGGAGGAATGGCCCACGGCCAGGCTCGGCGCCGGCTTCGTCGATGGGCTCGCCGCGGCACTCCCGGGACTTGCGCAGCACGGCTGCTCGTACCGCGAGCCGGGCGGCTTCTTTCGCCGCATGCGCGAGGACGAGGGCACGTGGCTCGGGCACGTGCTCGAGCACGTGGCGATCGAGCTGCAGAACATCGCGGGCGAGGAAGTCACCTTCGGCAAGACGCGCAGCGCGGGCACACCCGGCGTCTACACCGTCGTCTACGAGTACGCGCAGCGCGACGAGGGCATCGCCGCGGGCGAGCTGGGGCTCAGGCTCATTTCATCGCTCCTGCCTGCGGACCTGCGTCCCCAGGGCTCGGTGCCGGACGGCTGGAACTGGCCGGAGGCGCGCGATGAGTTCATCCGCTTCGCGCAGCGCCGCGCGCTCGGTCCCTCGACCGCCTCGCTCGTGCACGCGGCCGAGAAGCGTGACATCCCGTGGCTTCGGCTCAACGATCAATCGCTCGTGCAGCTGGGTCACGGCAAGTACCAGCAGCGCATCCAGGCGACCGTCACCGGGCGCACGTCGCACATCGCGGTGGAACTGGCGAGCGACAAGGAAGAGACCAACAAGATCCTCGCGACGCTCGGTCTGCCGGTGCCGAAGCAGGAACTCGTGCGCAGCGAAGGCCAGGCCGTCCGCGCCGCGCAGCGCATCGGCTTCCCCGTCGTCACCAAGCCCTACAACGGCAACCACGGCCGCGGCATCTCGATCCGCCTGACGACCGACGCCGAGGTCGCGGCGGGCTTCACCGTCGCGCGCGAGCACTCGAGCTCGGTGATCGTCGAGACGTTCCTCGAGGGCGATGACCACCGGCTCCTGGTCGTCAACGGCGAGCTGGTCGCGGCAACGCGCCGCACGCCCGGCCACGTCGTCGGCGACGGCGCGAGCACCATCGCGCAGCTCATCGACGTCGTGAACCTGGATCCGCGCCGCGGTGTCGGCCACGAGAAGGTGCTGACGCGCCTCGAGCTCGACGCGCAGGCGGAGAAGATGCTCGAGCGCGTCGGCATGACCGCGACCTCGGTGCCGAAGGCGGGGGAGATTGTGTACCTGCGCTCGACCGCGAACCTCTCGACCGGCGGGACCGCGACCGACGTCACGGATGTCATCCACCCCGACAACCGCGAGATGGCCGAGCGCGCGGTGCGTGCGATCGGGCTCGACGTCGGCGGCGTCGACTTCCTCTCCAAGAACATCACCGAGAGCTACCGCAAGATTGGTGGCGGCATCTGCGAGGTCAACGCGGCGCCGGGCTTCCGGATGCACGTCGCGCCGAGCGAGGGCACCGCGCGCGACGTCGCGGGTCCAGTGATCAACATGCTCTTTCCGGCGGGCGCCGCGGCGCGCGTGCCGATCGCGGCCGTCACCGGCACCAACGGCAAGACGACGACCTCGCGCATGCTCGCGCACGTCCTCAAGATGGCGGGCTTCACGCCCGGACTCACGACCACCGATGGCGTCTACATCGACGGCCAGCGCACGGTCGCCGGCGACATGACGGGGCCGGTGTCGGCGCGCATGGTGCTCGCGGATCCGCAGATCGACGTCGCGGTGCTCGAGACCGCGCGCGGCGGCCTGCTGCGTGCCGGGATGGGTGTCAACGAGGTCAACGTCGCCTGCGTCCTCAACGTGCAGGCGGATCACCTCGGCCTCAAGGGCATCGACACGCTCGAGCAGCTCGCCGAGGTCAAGCGCATCGTGATCGAGGTCGCGACCGACTGCGCGGTGCTGAACGCCGATGACCCGCTGGTGCTCAAGATGTCGGGCTACACCGAGGCGAAGAACATCTGCTACGTCACCGTCAACCCGCAGCACGCGCTGGTCCGCGAGCACATCCGCGCGGGCGGGCGTGCCTGCGCGCTCGAGGCGGGCGTCAACGGCCAGATGATTGCTCTTTACGATCGCGGCAGCCACATCCCGCTCGTCTGGACGCACCTGATTCCGGCGACGCTCGAGGGCCGCGCGATGCACAACGTGCAGAACGCGATGTTCGCGGCGGCGATGGCGTTCTCGCTCGGCATCAAGCTCGACGCGATCCGCCAGGGCCTTCGGACCTTCGACTCGACGTTCTTCCAGGCGCCCGGGCGCATGAACGTCTTCAACGAGCACCCGTTCAAGGTGCTCTTCGACTACGGTCACAACGCGCACGCGGTGGCGGCGATGGCCGACCTCGCGGGGCGCCTCGAGGTGACGGGCCGGCGCATCGTCGTGCTTGCGGGGCCGGGCGACCGACGCGACGAGGATTTGATCGCGATCGCCGACGCGGTCGCCGGGCGCTTCGATCACTACATCTGCCGGCGCGACGACAACCTGCGCGAACGCGGCGCCGACGAGGTGCCGAAGATCCAGGCGGCGGCGCTGAGGGCCGCGGGGGTCGCGGAGAAGGCGATCTCGGTCATACCGGACGAGCAGGAAGCGATCAACGCTGCGCTCGCGATGGGTCAGCCGGGCGATCTCCTGCTCATCTTCGCGGACGCGCTCGTGCGCTCGTGGAAGCAGATAACCAAGTTCAAGCCCGCCGGTTCGACCAGCACCGGTCGCGCGACGAACGGTGCAGTGGCCGATGGCGAGGCCGCTGTCGCCTTCGTCGCGAGCCCGCCCATGTCGATGTCGGCACCCGCCTTCGGCGGATCCGACGGCGCGCCGGGCGGCGGACTCGAGGGCTTGATCCGCGACGAGCGCGGCGTGCGCCTCGCACCGGACGTCGAAGACTGAACGCGCTGACCGTGCTGCCGTTCGAGGATTCGAGGCGCCTGCTCGGCAGCAACCTGTTCTTCGCGTCCACGGGCGTGGTGCTCGAGGCCCGCGCCGACCCGCTCGATGATGGCCTGCTGTCCGCCTGGCGGGCGCGGGTCGAGCGGGCGCGCCGTCGGCTCGGCTGGACGGGCGAGGGCGTGATCGCGCGCCGCCACGCGCTCGGCGCCTCGCTCGCATTCGCGGCGCCCCTCGATGTGCTCTTCGTGGCGACCGAGGTCAACGAATGGGCGTGGTGCGCCGCGCTCGCGGACCGTGCGCCGGAGCGGGCGGCGGAACTCGAGCAGGCGCTTCTGACCGAGGTGCTCGAGAACGCCGCGGATCCCGGTGCCGTCGTGCCGCCCGTCCTCGAGGAGCGCGCGGCGCTGTCGCGCTTCGAGCGCCTCGCGGCGGCGGAGGCGAAGCCACGCCTGACGGCCCTGCTCGCCGCGGCCGATGCCCGGGCCTTGCCGCACCTCCTCGATGAGGAATCGCTGTCGCTCGGTGTCGGCGCCCGGAGCCTCAACTGGCCGCTCGGCGCCCTGCCGGACGTGGGCGCGGTCGACTGGGACAGGCTCGCCGACGTGCCCACCGCGCTGGTCACCGGCTCCAACGGCAAGACGACGACGGTGCGCCTGCTCGCCGCGGCCGCACGCGCGAGCGGCCGGCACGCCGGCTACAACTGCACGGACGGGGTGTTCCTCGACGATGAGTGCCTGGCGAGCGGCGACTACTCGGGACCTGCGGGTGCGCGACGCGTGCTGCGCGAGCCGCGCACCGAGGTCGCGATCCTCGAGACCGCGCGCGGCGGGATCCTGCGTCGCGGGGTCACCGTCGCGCGTGCGCGCGTGGCCATCGTCACGAACGTGAGCTCGGATCACTTCGGCGAGTACGGCATCGATGATCTGGAGGGCCTCGCCGACGTGAAGCTCTCGGTCGCCGGGCTCATCACCCGTGACGGCCTCCTCGTCCTCAACGCCGACGATCCGGTGCTCGTCGCCCGCAGCCGATTGCTTGCCGGGCGCCTCGGGCACGGGGTCCCGCTCGGCTGGTTCGCGCTCGATGCCGACCGGCCGTCCCTGGTCGCGCACCGCGCGGCCGGCGGCTCGACCGCGGGGGTCCGCGCTGGCCGCCTGCTGGTGGAGCACGGCGGTGCGACGAGTGACCTCGGCGCGATTGACGCGATGCCGCTCACTGTCGCTGGCAGCGCCCGCTACAACATCGCCAACCTGCTCGGCGCGGCACTCGGCGCGATCGCGCTCGGCGTTGGACCTGCCACGGTCGCGCGGGTCTTTGCCTCCTTCGGCGCGCGCGCCGCCGACAATCCGGGCCGGCTGATGCGCTTCGATTACGGCGGCGTCGCCGTGATCGTCGACTACGCGCACAACCCCGACGGACTGAAGGGCCTCCTCGAAGTCGCGCGACACCTGAGCGGCGGGCGCGGGCGCCTGGGGCTTCTGCTTGGTCAGGCGGGCAATCGCCAGGACGCGGACGTGATCGCGATCGCACGCACGGCGGCGGACTTCAAGCCCGCGCTCGTCGTCATCAAGGAGGACGAGGCGCACCTGCGCGGTCGCTCGCCGGGCGACGTGCCGCGCATCCTGCGCGCCGCACTCATCGAGGCGGGGCTCGATGCGACGCAGCTGCCATTGCGGATGACCGAACTCGAGGCCGTGGAGCTCGCCCTCGAGTGGGCGAAGCCCGGCGACACGCTGGTGCTGCCCGTCCACTCCGCTGCCGCGCGCGCCGCGGTGCTTGACCTCCTCGCGTCGCCGCCCGTGCGCGGCCCGGCGACAGGCTGAGCGGCGCTTCCGGCGGCGGCACCGCCATCGAGCGGAGCGGGCATACTCCTCGCCAGGGCTTCACGGCGGGCGCCCCCCGGACGACCATGCCGGGGGCCCGCCACCCGGGAGGGAATCGCCGGTGCCAAAATCCGTCGTGCGAGTTTCAATGGCGCTCGCCCTGGCGCTCGCCCTGTCCGGGCGTGCATTCGCGGCGGATGACCCCTACCAGCTGATCGAAGCGCTGCCAGCGCCGCCGGCCACGCTCGAGGCGGCCAAGGCCGCGACCGTCGTTGGCGCGACGCTGCAAGTGACTCCGGACGTGGCGCTCAACGCCAAGATCACTGCCGCCATTGCGAGTGCGGGCGTGCCGTCGGGATCCGTCGGCGGCTTCGATATCGCCCGGGCCCGCTCCGACCCCGCGTACGCCGCCGCGATGCAAGCCAGGCTGCAGTCAATGTCCGAGGCCGAGAAGATGGCCCTGGTGCAAGCGATGTCCGCGCAAGCGCGCGCGCGCGCGACCGATCCCGGCGCCGGGGCTGCCGCGGCATTCATGGCCGGACAGCGCCCGGCCGACCAGGCGGCGCAGCAGAAGATTCGCGCGCTGCTCGAGGGCGCGCTCTCGGCGCAAGGCGCTCTGCACAAAGGCATCGACCGGGAACTCGATGCGGCGGCGAAAGCGTGTCCCGCGGACAAGACCGGCTGGCCGCTCGCGACCTGCACCGACGCACTCGGGGAGAAGTCGATCGCCCGGCACCGCGCGACCGAGGCGGCGGGCTTGCCGGCGGAACTCAAGGCCTACGCCGAGGCGCGCGCAATCGCGCTCGCGGAGGTCAACAAGGGCCGCGACCTGCTCGCCCGCGCGCGTGGCGCGGCCGAGGCCGGGCCGATGACGGCATGGGTCGCGACCTACGCCCAGCTGCTCGGCGACTACGGTGCGGCCATCACGCTGCGCGCCGCGTTTTGGGCGCGCGCCACCGGACACAAGTACACCGGCAGCGTGACTGCCTTCATCGTGGGTCCCGAGAACATCGAGATCCACTGGCCGTTGACGGATCCGGCGGCCGCCCGCACGGGGCTGTGAGCGACCGTCGACGAACGCGCTTGCGACGACAGGGGAACGGACTCATGAACCAGAACACGCGCATCGCCGGACTCGTGCTGGCCGGGGCGATCCTGTGCGCCGGCGCCGTTGCGCAGGGCGCACCGCCGGCGGCGGGATCCGTGAAAATCAGCGACAAGGCGGGCCTGTGCGCGCTCAGCGTTCCGGCCGACTGGAAGGTGGGTCCCATCAAGAGCCTGGCCGATGGGCCGGGTGGCGCGAAGGCCGCGGTCTCGAGCAGCACCGCCTCGCGGTCGCTCGCCGAGGTCAAGCCGCTGGCCGAGCAGATGATG
>CAYNCY010000240.1:0-6029 GCA_964395195.1 uncultured Steroidobacteraceae bacterium | reverse complement strand
AGACGTGTGCGGCGCCGATGCGACCGGCACGATCAATCGCGCGGACTTCGGCATTGACTACGGCAAGGCGTACGGCTTCGACATGAGCGTCAAGCTGCAGATCCAGGTCGAGGCGATCAAAGACTGATCGACTTAGGCGCGGGTCGCGGGCTGCCGCGACCCGCCGCTGGTCCGAGGCGTGTCAAGGTGCCGGGCCGGCCGCGGTTTGTACCGCTTGCCGATACATTCGGCGTCAGTCTGGCGTCCGATCACCGGCGCCGCTCCAGTCCGAACCCATTTCGTGACATTCTCCTTCGAGGCCAATTTCGCGCCCGGGGGGCTGACATGGCACGTCGTCATCGGATATTGCTGGTGCTGCTCGCGCTCTGGGCACTGGCTCCCGTTGCCCGCGCGGATGAGATCGTGATCGGCGCATCGTTGCCCCTGTCCGGCGCACTCGCGAGCTTCGGGGCGTTTCAACGCTGGGGTTACGAGCGCGCGGTCGCCGAGACCAACAAGGCCGGCGGCATTGCCATCGGCGGCAAGCGACAGACGATCCGCCTCGTGGTCCGGGACGACAAGACCGACGCGAACGTGAGCGCCAGCAACATCGAGACGCTTCTGTCGCGCGACCATGCCGCCGCGCTACTCGGATCGTGCACGCCTGCGCTCGTCAACGCGGGGGCGTTGGTGGCCGAGCGGCACCGCGTTCCGATGGTGACGGCGTGCGATCCGCGCCAGGCATTCACCAGGGTCCGCGCGTGGAAGTACGTCTGGGACCTCTTCTTCGATGAAGCGGACCTCGCCGAGGCGCCGTTCCGGGCGCTCGCCGACGCGGGCGCCGTCACCAACAGGAACGTAGCGATCCTCCACGACAACGGGCCCGACGGCCAGGTCGTCGGCGGCCAGCTGTGGCCCGCGCTCGCCAAGAAGTACGGCTATAACGTTGTCGTGACCTCCTCGTTCCCGGTCGACAATTCGCAGTTCACCTCGATCATTGCCGAGGCGAAGGCGAAGGCGGCGGACATCGTGCTCGTCGATGCGATCACGCCGCAGGCGGTGTCGATCCGAAAACAGATCGGAACGGCGGATTATCATCCCAAGGTGCTGGTGATGGAGAAGGGCGCTGAACCCGCACAGTTCGGCGCATCGCTCGGTTCGCTCGCCGACGGCGTCCTCGTCGGCGGCTACTGGGATCCGAGCTTCGCGTACCCCGGTGCGCGCGAGCTCGCGCTCGCGTACGAACAGGAGACGCACCAGAGCGGCAGCCAGCACATCGCGGACAGCTACGCCGCCGCGAAGGTATTGCTCGCGGCACTTGCCGCCGCGGGCAGCACGGAACCCAACGCGCTCAACGCGGCGATCGGCCATACCGATGCGACCTTCGTCGTCGGGCCGATCAAGTTCGATGCACAGCATTTCGCGCGGCTGCCGATCGTGTCGGTGCAGTGGCAGAAGAACAAGACAGTCGTCGTCTGGCCCGCGAAGGGCGCGATCGGAAAGCTGCTCGTACCGATGCCCTGACGCGATCCGCCGGCGGAGCGAGGCGCTGTGATCGGACCGGAAGCCATTGCCAATAGCCTGATCTCAGGCGTCCTGCTCGGGGGGATCTTCTCCCTGACGGCGCTCGGCTTGTCGCTGGTGCTCGGCGTGCTTCGACTCGTCAACCTCGCCCACGGCGAATTCCTGGTGGCTGGAGCCTACGGTGGCTTCTATCTGCTCGTGCTGACCGGGCTCGATCCGTTGCTCGGCCTGCCGCTGGTCGCCGGCGCGCTCGCGCTGCTCGCCTGTCCCGTCTACCTCTGGCTCGTGCGACCGCTGATGGCCCGCGGGGTCGAGGCGCCGATGATGACGATGTTCGGCATCTCGGTGGTGCTGCAAAACGGCTTTCTGCTGGCGTTCAGCGCGAACACCCGGAGCATCGAGACGGCGTACTCCGCGCGCGCGTGGACCGTGGGACCGATCAGCATAGGGTGGATCTACCTGATCGGATTTGCCATTTCCATTGCCGCGATCGGCGCCATTCATCTGCTCGTCTCGAGAACCTCGTTCGGCCGCGATCTCAGGGCGAGCGCCCAGGATCCCGTTGCGGCATCGATTCTCGGAGTCAACGTTGCCCGCGTTCATACGCTCACCTTCGCACTCGGTGCGGCCTGCGCGGGCGCCGGCGGCACGCTCACCGGGCTCGCATTCTCGTTCACGCCGGCGAGCGGCGCCGCGTATCTCCTCAACAGCTTCGCGGTCGTCGTTCTCGGCGGGCTCGGCAGCGTCTTGGGAACGCTGGTTGCCGGCGTGACGATCGGCGTCCTGCAAAGCCTCGGCGGCGTCCTGCTCGGCGATGGCTATCGCGACGTCGTTGCGCTCGTGGTGTTCCTGGTCGTGCTCGCCGCACGGCCGCAGGGCCTCATGCCGGCGCGTCGCTAGGTCAGGCACGCGTGCATCACCGCGCCGGAGTCGAGCCAGTCGCCGCAGCCAGTCGTGGCGTGCTCGTGCTCGGCGTTCTTCTTGGAGCCCTCTGGATCGCGCCGTCGTTCCTCGGTGAGTATCCCGCGCAGATCCTGTTCCGGCTCCTGATCGCCGTCGTGCTCGCGGAGGCGTGGAACCTCCTCGGGGGCTACACGGGCCTCGTTTTCCTCGGCACGTCGTCCGCTGTCGGGCTCGGTGGCTACGTGCTGGTGGCTCTCCTCAACCACAGCGCGGTGCCGCTCGGCATCGTGATCGCAATCGCCGGCGTCGCGGGCGCCGGCCTCGCCGCGGTCGCGGCGCCGGCTCTGCTGCGGTTGCGCGGCCTCTACTTCACGGTCGGCACGCTGGCACTCGCCGAGATCCTGCGGCTCCTAATGATCAACAGCGACCGCCTGGGTGGTGCGACCGGTCTCGTTCTCGATCGCGATCCGCCGGAACTCGCGGCGCTCGTTCACTTCGCGGCCCTGCTGTTCGCCGTCAGCACCGGCGCGCAGTGGTACTGCTCGCGTGGGCCCGTTACCGTGCTCCTGCGCGCCGTCCGCGATGATGAGGATGCGGCGCGGCAGCTCGGGGTCCGGGCGTTTCGGGTGAAGCTCCTGGTCCTGATGGCCGCGAGCGCGCTGATGGCGGCGGCGGGGGGCATTCAGGCGCTGAAGCTCGGAGCGATCGAGCCGTACGGCATGTTCGGTTTGCGCTGGGCCGTCGACGCCCTGTCGATGGCGATCATCGGTGGCATTGGCAGTCGCGCGGGACCGGCGGTCGGTGCGGCCGTCGTGATCCTCTCCGGTGAATGGCTGGCGGACTATCCGGAGATTCACCTCGCGCTGACGGGGCTCCTGCTGGTGCTGATCATGCGGTTTGCGCCGCACGGACTCGTGGGTGTCGGCGCGCGTCTCTTCGGCTACCTGCGCCGTGAGCGCGGGGGGCACGCGTGACGGCCGCCGGTCTCCTCGATGCGCGCGCGCTGCGCAAATGCTTTGGCGGCCTGGTTGCGCTCGAGGAGGTCTCGCTCGTGCTGCCGGCGGGTTCGGTGACCGGCGTGATCGGGCCGAACGGCGCCGGCAAGTCGACGCTGATCGGTCTGCTCGGCGGGGCACTGCGGCCCGATGCCGGGAATATATTGTTCGACGGGCGCGACATCACGGCGCTGCCCGCGGAGGAGCGGGCGCGTCTTGGCATCGGCCGTACGTACCAGATCCCGCGGCCCTTCCTCGAAATGACGGTCGAGGAAAACCTCGAGGTCGCCCAGGCCGCCACGCAGAGGAGGCTGCGCGGCGCCGACCGACAGCGCAGGCGCCGCGAGCTGCTGGAGCAGGCCGGTCTCACCGACGTCGGCTCTCGATGCGCGCGCGAGCTGCCACTACTGCGACGCAAGCGGCTTGAGGTGGCACGGGCACTCGCGCTCGAGCCACGAATCCTGCTGCTCGATGAAGTGGGCGCCGGACTCGTCGATTCGGAGATCAGCGAACTCGTTGCGCTGATCAAGAACGTGGCGGCGCGTGGCGTCACCATCCTGATCGTCGAGCACGTGCTGCGGGTAGTTCGCGAGTGCTGCTCGCGGCTGCACGTGCTCGATTTCGGTCGTTCGATTGCCGAAGGCGACCCCGCCACGGTGCTCGCGAGCGACGATGTCGCCTCCGTGTATCTCGGCACCGCTCACCGTTCGGCGCCGACGGCAGGCGCCGATGCGCCGCGGGGTCAGGAGTCGAGCGGCGCCCGCGCCGATGAAGGACTCGCGAGCCTCGTGGGTGCCTCGGAGCCAACTGCTGCCGGCACCGCGCTCCTCCGGCTCGAGGGAATCAGCGCGCACTACGGCCAGGTGCCGGTACTCAGGGACATCAGTCTGTCCGTCGGCCGGGGCGAAGTCATCGCAGTGCTCGGTGCAAACGGAGCCGGCAAGACTTCGCTTGCCCACCTGATCAGCGGCTCGCTGGCGCCGACGTCGGGACTCGTGGAAGTCGATGGGCGAAGCGTCGTGGGACTGCGGCCGGACCAGGTGACCGCGCTTGGCATCGCACATTGCATGGAGGGGCGCCGCATCTTCGCGGATCTCTCGGTCGAACAAAATCTTCGCTTGGCGGCGCGGCAGGGAGCGGCGAGCGAGGTGGAACGCCGGCTGACAGCGGTCTTCGGGCTCTTCCCCGTGTTGCACGCGCGCCGCGGCGAACCGGGCACGGCCATGTCGGGCGGACAGCAGCAGATGCTGGCGATCGGGCGCGCACTGATGTCGAGGCCGCGGCTCGTCGTATTCGACGAGATCAGCCTTGGGCTCGCACCGATCGTCATGGATCGACTGTACGACGCCCTCGCGTCACTGCGACGGGCCGGACTCACGATGCTGATCGTCGAGCAGGACATCGGGCGCGCGCTCGAGATTGCAGATCGCGCCTACGTGCTCGAACACGGCGTGATCGCGCTTGAGGGACCGGCGGGCGCCGTTCGCGCGGACCCGCGGCTACGACACCTGTATGTCGGGACGGCGGACTAGGGGCCAGCGGGCGGGTAGAGGCCGTGGACCCGGCCGAACAGGCGCGTGAGACCGAAGAGCGCGTCGATCGTCGGGGTCGGCACGTTGACGCGTTGCCCGATCTCGCGGACGGCTCCGACGATGCTGTCGAGCTCGATCATCCGTCCGGCCTCCGCATCCTGCAGCATCGAGGTCCTGAACGCGCCGAGCTTGCGCGTGATGACATGGCGATCGGCAGGCGTCTGGTCCACGCCGCAGCCGATTCGCTCACCGATGGCCCCGGCCTCGCGCATCGCTTCGGTGCAGAACTTGCGGACCAACTCATCGTCGAGAACCCGGTCCATCGTCGCACCGGTGATCGCCGACACCGGGTTGGCCGTCATGTTGCCCCAGAGCTTGTACCAGATGTCGTAGCGGATCCGCGGCGAGCAGGTGACGTCGAAGCCGGCGTGCGCGAGGAGTTCGCCGAGTCGGGCGACGCGCGCCGAATCGCCGCCGGCCGCCTCGCCAATAATGAGGCCCTGTCCCATCTTGTGGACAGCGAGGCCGGGCTCGGTGGTCGCCGTGCTCGCATGTATGACGCAGCCGATAACCTGGCCGAGCGGGATTGCGGCGCCGATGCGCCCGCCTGGATCGACACTCTCGAGCGGGGCCCCGCCGAGCGCATCGATCGTGCCGCTGAACCACCAGGGAACTCCGTTCATCGCCGGTACGACCAGCGTATCCGGTCCAATCAGCGGCACGAGCGAAGGCGCAAGCGCCGGCAGCGCCGGGCCTTTGACTGCAATCATCACGACATCCTGGACGCCAAGCGATCCTGGGTCATCCGACGCACGGGCGGGCGCCGACAGCGTCGTTCCGCTTTGCACGAGTCGCCAGCCGTACGTCCGTAATGCCGCGAGGGTCGCGCCGCGCGCGAGCACTGAGACTTCCGCGCGCCCGGCCACCGCGAGCTTCGTGCCGAGGAAGCCGCCGATCGAACCCGCACCGACGATGCAGACCTTCACGGGCGCCCCCGGTCGGCAGCGCCGCGGGCTGCGGCTCGGTAGGCATTTCTGAGTTTATCCGGCACCCGCTCGTCGGTGCCGAGCGCAACGCGCCGCACCTCGGGCGAGTC
>CAYNCY010000239.1:0-6055 GCA_964395195.1 uncultured Steroidobacteraceae bacterium | reverse complement strand
CCCGCACCGTTCCGCCCGAGCCGCAGCGCTGTTTCAGGGCTCGCGCAAGCGCCTCGAGCTCCTCCGGCGGGAGCGCGAGCCCCCGGATGACCGTGACCCCCTTGCCACCCCGCCCCTGCGTCTCGCGGGCGATCCGGACGGGCCCGGCGGCGGCGGCCACCTTGGCCGCCCGCCCGCACACGCACTCGGCGACGGGGCGCACGCAGCCGGGGCACATCCGCCCGGTGCCGGTCGAGTACACGAGGCGGGAGGTCGGGCGGGCGCTCTTCATGGCCGCAATGCACTCGGGGACGGGGGCGATCAGTGTACCGGCTGCGAACCGACTCGACGCCACGCGTCCGGCCGCCGACAATGGTGCCGTGAACAGGATCGAGCTCAGCCCCGCCCGCAAATCCGACGCCGAACGGCTCGCCACGATGTCGCGCCGGCTGATCGAGTGGGGTCTCGATCCGTGCTGGACGCGCGAGCGCATCGAGCGGCAGCTCAGGAATGCCGACAGCGTCGTGCTGACCGCGCGCCTGGCCGGGCACATCGCGGGCTTCGCGATCATGCAGTACGGCGACGAAGCGGCGCACTTGAACCTGCTCGCGGTCGAGCTCGGCCACCGCCGCCACGGCATCGGCCGCGGGCTCGTCGGCTGGCTCGAGGAGACCGCGCGGGTCGCGGGCACCTTCGCGATCCGCCTCGAGGTGCGCGCGAACAACGACGGCGCGCGGGCGTTCTACGCATCGCTGGGCTACCGGGAGACCGGCTGGGTGCGCGGCTACTACCAGGGCGTCGAGGACGCGGTGCGCCTGTCGCGCGACTTGAGCCTCGCGCCCTCGCCCGCCGCGCGCTGAGGCGCGGGCGTTCGGCTCAGACCCGCTTCAGGTCCGCGCCCGAGAGGCTGACGCGCATCGCGTGGCCGTTCGCGATGTCGTAGAAGGCGATCCACTCGGGGTTCTCGGGCTCGTCGCGGAACCAGAACTTGGTGCCCGAGGCGAGTTCGAGCGGCACGGTGCCGTTGAGCCAGAGCCGCCCGCGGCGCTCGAGGACGACGGCGCTGCCGATCCAGGGATCCTCGTTGCGGTAGTGACCGACGTAGTGACGCCACTCCGCCGGGACCGGAAACGTCCTGGGACCTGCGTACGAGGCGCCCGCGTACCAGTCCGCGCCCCACCCGGCCTCCGTGACCGCGCCCTTGCCGTCCTTGCCCGCGCGCGTGAACACGAGCGGGAACTTCCAGAAGTCCGCGTGGTGCACGATGAACCCGTCCTCGACGCCGAGCGCCGGTTCCATCGGCACGCGCCCGCTCGGGTGCGCGAGGTGGAGTCGATCGCCTTCCGCGACGACCTCGAGTACCCGACCGTCGGCCGCGGTGTAGCGCCCGGCATAGTCGTGCGGCTTCTCGACCTCGAGCGGCGGATGCGCGGGCGGAACCGCCGGCAGCGCCGCCTCGTCGCGGCAGGCGCGCATGAGCCTGAGCGCGTACTCGGCCACGGGCCGCGGCCGGTAGCCCTGCATCGAGTTGACCGACGCGAAGACGCCGGTCCCCGAGTCGAGGTCGACCTCGAGCGCCGAGGCGAAGGAGACCATGCCGCCGGTGTGCCGGAGGCGCCGGTGGCCGTCGAGCGTGTCGACGGCAATGCCGTAGCCGTACTTCGCGCCCGACCCGAACTCCTCCGCCGCGATGTGCCCGGTCGAGAAGAGCTTGAACGCGGCCTCCGACACCAGCCGCGAGCGCCCGCCCCGCCCCTGGTTGATCAGCATCGTGAGGTACGCACCCATGTCGCGCGCGGTCGAGGCGATCGAGCCGGATGCGCCCGTCATGACGATCGCCGGGGCCGGGCTCAATGCACCGAGCCGCGGGTACGGACGGTCGTTCTGGGCGACGGCGTAGCTCGTCGCGAGCCGGTCGAGGAGATCGAGCGTGATCACGGGCTCCGTCGCGCCCATCCCGAGCGGGACGAGGATCCGGGCGCGTATCGACTCCGCGAACGGGCGCCCGTCGAGCGTCTCGATCAGCAGGCCCATCGCCTCGAAGCCCATGTTGCAGTAGTGGAAGAACGTGCCGGGCGCCGCGGTCGCGCGGTGCCGCAACGTCGGGTCCGCCGGGAACAGCTGCCCGTCCGGGAGCGCCGCGCCGTGGGTCAGCAGGTCGTGCGTCGTGATCGGCCGCGTCGCCGGGTCGAACTTGATCCACGGCAGGTACGCCGCGACCGGCCGGTTGAGGTCGAGCTTGCCTTCGTCGTGCAGCTGCAGGAGGCAGAGCGCCGTGAAGGACTTCGTGATCGAGCCGATGTGGAACAGCTCGCCCTCATCGAGCGGCCGGCGGGTCTGGAGGTTGTCGAGGCCGTAGGCACACACCCGCTGGACGCCGCTCGCATCGGCGAGCACGAGCGTGATGCCGGGGGCATTCATGTCCCTGAGGTACTGCTCGATGAACCGGTCGAGCAGCGGGAAGGACGGCTCGTAGCGGCTCGGCGTCGCCGAGCGCGCCTCGCTCATCCAGAGGGACCCGGCCGCGGCGAGCGCGGCGGCATTGACACTCAAGGACAGCACTTCGCGACGGTTCATCGAATCTCCCGGTCCAGTGTCTCGATGCGATCGACCGCTCAGCGACCCGCGGTGAGGAGGCGCTCGACGTACCGCGCGATCGTGTCGGCCTCGAAGTTGACGCGGTCGCCGACCTTGAGCGTCCCGAGCGTCGTGACGGCACGCGTGTGCGGGATCAGGTTGACGCCGAAGGTACTGCCCTCGACCTCGTTCACCGTGAGGCTGACACCCGCGAGCGTCACCGAGCCCTTGGGCGCGAGGTAGCGCGCGAGTGAATCGGGTACGGCGAAGGTGAGCCTCAACGAACGCGCATCCTCGCTCGCCGCGGCGAGGCGCGCGAGCCCATCGACGTGCCCCGAGACGTAGTGACCGCCGAGCGCATCCCCGGCGCGGAGCGCGCGCTCGAGGTTGACCCGCGCGCCGGCGCCCAGGGCGCCGAGCGTCGTGAGCGCGAGCGTCTCGGTCGAGACGTCGGCGGCGAAGCAGGCACCCTCGAGCCGCGTGACGGTGAGGCATGCGCCCGAGACCGAGACGCTGTCGCCGATCTGGGTGCGACCCGGGAATAGCGCTGCCGACTCGACCAGCAGTTCGACGTCGCCGCCCTTGGGCGTGAGCGCGACGATCGTGCCGAGGGACTCGACGATACCGGTGAACATCAGCTCTCCTTCCGCTCGGCCGGCACCAGCGTCAGCTTGAGGTCCGCGCCGATCTGGCGGACGTCCTTGAAGCGGAACGACCAGCGATCGCCGAGATCATCGAGCATCGGCAGCGCCGCGAGCGGCAGCGCATCGTGCCCGAGCAGGTTCGGCGCGAGGTACAGGATGAACTCATCGACGAGCCCGGACTGGATGAACGCACCCGCGAGGCGCGCGCCCCCCTCGACGAGGAGCTCGTTGACGCCACGGCGTCCGAGCTCGGCCAGCACGGCGCCGACGTCGCGCGCGCCGGCATCACCCAGGTTGAGCACTTCCGCGCCCCGGGCGGTCAGCGGTGCCGCGGCGGCGGGTGCATCGACGCCGGTGATCACGAGCACGGGACCGGGCTCGGCGAGGAGCGGCGCATCGGCACCGAGCGTCAGGCGCGGGTCCATCACGACCCGAAGCGGCACGCGGCCCCGGAGCGCGAGGCTCGCATCGCGGACCGTCAGGCGCGCGCCGTCGCGACGCGCGCTCGAGGCGCCGGTCAGCACCGCGCTCGAGCGGGCGCGCAGGCGCTGCACGTCCGCGCGCGCCGCGTCGCAGGAGAGCCACTGGCTCTGGCCGTTGGCGAGCGCGGTGCGCCCGTCGAGGCTCGAGGCGAGCTTGACGCGCGTGAAGGGCCGGCCGCGTTCGCTGCGCGAGAAGAATCCGGGATTGAGTGCTCGTGCCTCGGCCGCGAGGCAGCCGCTTGCGGTGCCGATGCCGGCCGCCTCGAGGCGCTTCGCGCCGCCGCCCGCGACGGCGGGGTTGGGATCCTGGGTTGCGTACACGAGGCGACTCACGCCCGCGGCGATCAGCGCCTCGCTGCAAGGCGGCGTGCGCCCCTGGTGGTTGCACGGCTCGAGCGTCACGTACGCGGTCGCGCCCTTTGCCGCGCCACCGGCCGCGGCGAGCGCGTTCGCCTCGGCGTGCCCCTCGCCCGGGCGCGCGTGGAAGCCCTCGCCGACGATCGTGCCGTCCTTGACGAGCACGCACCCGACCCGCGGGTTGGGATCGGCCGAATAGAGTCCCTCGTTCGCGAGCACGAGGGCGCGCGCCATGAACCCGAAGTCTGCCGCGGTCGGTTCGCTCATTTTTTCTCGCGCTCGCGCTTCTTGCCGGATTTCTCGGACGCGGGCGGTGAGCCCTCGAGGAAGGAGAGCTGCCCGGTCGTGTCTTCGCGGGGCCGACGGCGCCGCAGGTGCGCGATCTCGTCGTGGAAGGCCTCGACGTCCTGGAAGCTGCGGTAGACGGAGGCGAAGCGCACGTACGCGACCTCATCGAGGTGGCGCAGCTCCTCCATGACCATCTCGCCGAGCTGCCGCGCCGGCACCTCGCGCTCGCCGAGGCTGCGCAGCTTGTGGCAGATCCGCGCGACCGCGGCCTCGGTCGCATCGTTGGCGACGGGGCGCTTCTCGAGCGCGCGGAGCATCCCGGAGCGGAGCTTGTGCTCGTCGAAGGGCTCGCGCGCGCCGTCGCTCTTCACGACCTGCGGCATCAGGAGTTCCGCCGTCTCGAAGGTCGTGAAGCGCTCGCCGCACTTCAGGCACTCGCGCCGGCGCCGGATCTGCGCGCCCTCCGCGGCAAGGCGCGAGTCGGTCACTTTCGTCTCGACGTGGCCGCAGAACGGGCAGTGCACGCCGCGTGCCTTCGAGTGGCCGTCACTCCCCGCCGTAGACGGGGAAGCGGCGGCAGATCTTGGCGACCTCGTCGCGCACGCGGGCGATCACCGCGTCCTCGGCCGTGACGCCGCCCTTGCCGTCGGGAGTGCCGAGGTGGGCGCGCGCGGCCAGGTTGTCGAGGAGGTCGGAGATCAGGTTCGCGAGCAGCACAACCTCGGCCACGCCGAGGCCACGGGTCGTGACCGCCGGCGTCCCGATGCGAAGACCGCTCGTGATCGTCGGCGGGCGCGGGTCGCCCGGCACGGCGTTCTTGTTGACCGTGATGTGCGCGGCGCCGAGCGCGGCGTCCGCGTCCTTGCCGGTGACGTTGCGGGCGATCAGGTCGAGCAGGAACAGGTGGTTGTCCGTGCCGCCCGACACGATCCGGTAGTTGCGCTTGATGAACTCCGCCGCCATCGCGCGCGCGTTCACGACCACCTGGTGCTGGTAGGTCTTGAAGGCGGGCTCGAGCGCCTCCTTGAACGCGACCGCCTTGGCGGCGATCACGTGCATCAGCGGGCCGCCCTGCGTGCCCGGGAAGACGAGCGAGGAGAGCTTCTTGGTGATCTCCTCCCCTGCGTTCGACAGGATCACGCCGCCGCGCGGGCCGCGCAGCGTCTTGTGGGTCGTCGAGGTCACGACGTGGGCGTGCGGGACCGGGTTCGGGTACTCGCCGACCGCGCAGAGCCCGGCGACGTGCGCCATGTCGACCATGAAGAGCGCGCCGGTCGCATCGGCGATCTGCCGGAATTTCGCCCAGTCGATCACGCGCGAGTACGCGGAGAAGCCCGCGACGATGAGCTTGGGCCTGTGCTCGCGCGCGAGCTTCTCGACCTGGTCGTAGTCGATCTCGCCGGTCTCCGGACGAATGCCGTACTGGATCGCCTTGAACACGCGCCCGGACAGGTTGACCTTGGCGCCGTGCGTGAGATGCCCGCCGTGGTCGAGGCTCATGCCGAGCATCGTGTCGCCCGGGTTCATCAGCGCGAAATAGACCGCGCCGTTCGCCTGCGAGCCCGAGTGCGGCTGGACATTGGCGTAGTTCGCGCCGAAGAGCTGCTTGACCCGGTCGATCGCGAGCTGCTCGGCGATGTCGACGAACTCGCAGCCACCGTAGTAGCGCTTGCCCGGGTAGCCCTCGGCGTACTTGTTGGTCAGCACCGAGCCCTGGGCCTCGAGCAC
>CAYNCY010000238.1:0-6061 GCA_964395195.1 uncultured Steroidobacteraceae bacterium | reverse complement strand
GATGTTGTCGTTACCGTAGTGGATCTCGTTGGTGATCGCGGCGATCACCTCGGGCCTGAGCAGGAAATCGATGAAGCTGTGCGCGGCCTTGACGTGCGGGGCGTCGTACGGGAGCAGGAGGCCGTAGTAGGTCGCATTGGCGCCTTCCTTCGGCACGGTGAAGGCGAGCCTGATGTCGGCGCCCGCGGCCCGCGCACGCGCCATCGCGACCGCGTAGTCGCTCGACCAGCTCATCGAGATGCACGACTCGCCGTTCGCGAGGCCGTTCAGGTACTCGACCGAGTCGAAGGTCCTGACGTACGGGCGCACCTTCAGGATCAGCTCCTCTGCGGCCTTGAAGTCGGCGGGGTCGGATGAGTTCGGGTTGCGGTGCAGGTAGGCGAGGGCGAGCTGCAGCACGTCCTCGGCGGAGTCGAGGAAGGTGACGCCGCAGTCGGCAAAGCGCGCGAGGATCTCCGGCTTGAAGATCAGGTCGAGGCTGTCGATCGGCGCGTCCGGCATCCGCGCGCGGATCATCTCGATGTTGTAGGCGTAGCCGTTGACCGCGTGCAGGTACGGCACCGCGTACTGGTTGCCCGGGTCCGACTTCTCCATGAGCTCGAGCACCTTGGGGTCGAGGTTGCGCCAGCCCGGCAGCAGGCGCTTGTCGAGCTTCTGGTAGGCGCCGGCCTTGATCTGGCGGCTGAAGTAGTTGGTCGAGGTGCCGACGACGTCGTAGCCGGAGCCGCCCGCGAGCATCTTCGCCTCGAGCGTCGAGTCGGCGTCGAAGGTGTCGTAGTCGACCCGGATGCCGGTCGCCTTCTCGAAGTCCGCGACCGTGTGCTTGCCGATGTAGTCGGCCCAGTTGTAGACGCTGACCTGCTTCTCGTCAGCGTTGTTCCGGTCGCCGCCGCAGCTGGCGATGAGCGCGCAGGCGACCGCGGCGAGGAGTGCGGCGAGCCGGCCGCACCCGCTCATCTTGGCAGCTCGCGCGCGACTTCGTTGAGGATGCCGACCACGAAGTCGGTGAACGAACGCCACACTTCGAGCTGGAATGTCTCCGCGGTCGGGCGCCAGAGCACGACCTCGGCCTTCATGAACACCGTTCGCGTGCACATGCCGACCGGAAATGCCGCGAGGTCGAGGTCGAGCGGGCAACCCGCGTTCAGGAGCCACGCGCCGTCGGGTCCGCGCAGCTCGAGTGCGACCTGCCGGTGGCTGATGTCGACGAGGGAGTGTGGAACGGTCCCGAGCGCCGCCGTGAGCGCGGCGCGCAGCGCCACGCCATCCTCGGCGGGGGCGAGCAGGAGCTGTTCGTCGGGGCCGAGCCAGAGGGCGGCGCGACCGGTCTGCATCGCTGCGCGGCACGCGAGCGTCGGGAAGGCGAGGCCGAAGGCTGCGCCGGCCGTTGCCTGGGCGGCGGAGTTGCCGCGAAAGTTGAAGCGGGTCGCGGCCGGCAGGAGCCGGAGCCAAGGCGTCGCCTCGACGCGCGGCGACTGGCGCTGAGCGGTGTTAGCCATTGAGGCGGCCTCCCTCGGCGTCGTAGAAGACCGATCCCGTGACCTTCACGGGAATGTCGCCACCCGGCATTGGCACGTAAAGCGTCGTGCCGATCCGTGCGCGCCCGCCGGCGACCATCGCCAGGGCAATCGAGCGGCCGAGCGTCGGGCTCGCGTACGAGGACGTGACGTGCCCGATCATCCGCATCGGCGCCTTCTGGCCCGCGGTCTCGACAACCTGCGCGCCCTCATCGAGCACGACGTTCGGGTCTTCCGTCAGGAGGCCGACCAGCTGCTTGCGACCGGCGGCCTTCATGGCCGGACGCTCGAGCGAGCGCTTGCCGACGAAGTCGGGCTTCGCCTTGCCGATCGCCCAGCTTAGCCCCACATCATCCGGCGTCGCCGTGCCGTCCGTCTCCTGCCCGACGATGATGTAGCCCTTCTCGGCGCGGAGCACGTGCATGGCCTCGGTGCCGTAGGCGGTGATGCCGCGCGCGCGGCCGGCCGCGTACACCGCTTCCCAGACCTCGCGGCCGTAGTCGGCCGGGACGTTGAGCTCGAAGCCGAGTTCGCCGGTGAAGCTGACGCGAAACAGCATCAAGGGCGCACCGCAGATCTGCCCGCGCGCGACGGCCATGTGCGGCAGCGCGCTTGCCGAGAGATCGATTCCCGCGACGAGCGGCTCGATCACCTCGCGTGCCCGCGGGCCCTGCACCGCGATCACCGCCCACTGCTCGGTGGTCGAGGTGAGCCAGACGTTGAGCGTCGGCCACTCGGTCTGCAGGTAGTCCTCCATCATGCCGAGCACGCGCGCGGCACCGCCGGTCGTCGTCGTCACGTGAAAGCGATCGTCCGCGAGCCGTGCGACGACGCCGTCGTCGTACACGAACCCGTCGTCCCGCGTCAGGATGCCGTAGCGGGAGCGCCCGACGGCGAGGTTCGTCCAGTTGTTGACGTAGAGCCGATTCATGAAGGTCGCGGCATCGGCGCCGACGACCTCGATCTTGCCGAGCGTCGAGGCGTCGAAGATGCCGCAGCCGCTCCGTACCGCGCGGCACTCGCGCGCGACCGCGGCGTGCATGTCCTCGTTGTCCTTCGGGAAGTAGCGCGCCCGCTTCCAGAGACCGACGTCCTCGAAGACCGCGCCATGATCGCGAGCCCAGCCGTGCATCGGCGTCGTGCGCACGGGATCGAAGAGATCGCCGCGCGCGTAGCCTGCGAACACACCAAACGTTACCGGCGTGAACGGCATCCGGAAGGTCGTGAGGCCGACCTCGGGGATCGTCTGCTCGAACCCGCTGGCCACGACGCCGAGCGCATTCATGCCGGAGGTCTTGCCCTGGTCGGTCGCCATGCCCGTGGTCGTGTAGCGCTTGATGTGCTCGACCGAGCGGAAACCCTCGCGCGCCGCGAGCGCGAGGTCCTTGGTCGTCACGTCGTTCTGGAAGTCGATGAAGGCCTTCGGTGGCGGCCCGTCGCCCGGCTGCGCGAGCGCACCCGGCACGCCGACCCCGCTGAACTCGCGGGCGCTCGCGACCGGTACCGCGGGACTTCCGCCCCGTGCGCCCGCGGTCGCGCCATCGGCGAAGGCGGCACCGAGCTCACCAATGCCCCGGCACGCACCGACCGCGCGCGTGCTCTCGGCAGGCGTTCCCGGCACGAATACGCTCTGCTCGGCGTTCCAGCTGAGCGTGCCACGCGACTGCGAGAAGAGGTGAACGCTCGGCGTGTAGCCGCCCGACATCAGCACCGCATCGCACGGCACCACGGCGACGGGCTCCGCGCCATGACCCGGCAGCACCTGCCCGAGTTTGACGCCGTTGACACGCAGGCGCCCCGAGGTGCCGAGCACCGTCGAGTTGAATCGGACGGTGAGACCGGCCTCGCGCACGGCAGCCGTCGCCGCGGCGCCGGCGGCGGGGCGGACGTCGGCGATCGCGGCGATCTCGACTCCGGCGGCATGGAGGTCGAGCGCGGCCGCGTAGGCCGAATCGGCGCCGGCGACGATCACGACGCGGCGTCCGACGCGCACACCGTAACGATTGAGGAAGGTGCGCGCCGCCGAGGCGAGCATGACGCCCGGCCGGTCGTTGCCCGGGAACACGAGGGGTCGCTCGATCGCGCCGGTCGCGAGGATCACCTCGCCCGCGCGCACCTGCCAGAGCCGCTCGCGCGGCGCGCCGGCTGCGGGCGCGGCGACGTGCTCGGTCAGCCGCTGGCAGAGGCCGACCAGGTTGTGCGGGAAGTAGCCGAAGGCGGTCGTGCGCGGCAAGAGCGTCACGTTCGGGAGCGCCGAGAGCGACGCGACAGCGTTGGCGAGCCAGGTGGACGCCGGTTTTCCGTCGACGACCGCCGTCGCCTCATCGAGCAGCGAGCCACCGAATTCCGCCTGCTCATCGCACAGCATCACGCGGGCGCCGCTCGCGGCCGCCGCGTTCGCCGCCGCGAGTCCGGCCGGGCCCGCGCCCACGACCAGCACGTCGCAGTGTGCGAAACGCTGGCCGTAGCGATCCGGGTCCGGTCCCTCCGGCGCGCGGCCGAGTCCCGCGGCCTTGCGGATGCGGGGCTCGTAGAGCGCGTGCCACGCCTTGCGCGGCCACATGAACGTCTTGTAGTAGAACCCGGCCGGAAAGAGCGGCGCGAGCACGTCGTTGATCGCGCTCAGGTCAAAGTTGAGCGACGGCCAGCGGTTCTGGCTCTCGGCGACGAGACCATCGTAGAGCTCGACCTGCGTCGCGCGCAGGTTGGGGGCACTGCGGTTCCGGTCACGGATGACGCGCACGAGCGCGTTCGGCTCCTCCGAGCCCGCGCCGAGGAAGCCGCGCGGGCGGTGGTACTTGAACGACCGGCCGACGAGGTGCACTCCGTTCGCGAGAAGCGCGGAGGCGAGCGTGTCGCCCGCGAAGCCGGTGTAGCGGCGCCCGTCGAAGCGAAAGCCGAGCGGCTGCGAGCGGTCGATGCGACCCCCCGTGGGCGTGCGCCATGCGCTCATTGGACGCCTCGGAAGGCGGCGGGAGGCGCTTCACCCGCGCGGTACGTCGCGACGAACTTGTCGGTCGTGGTGTCCCGGATCGCGTTGAAGAAGCGCGCGCAGCCACGGATGTGGCGCCAGCGCTCGGCGTGGAGTCCACGCGTGTTGGTGCGCAGGTACAGGTAGGAGGCCCAGTCGGCCGTCTCGACGGTCGAGGGGTCCGCGGGGCGCGCAATGTGCGCCTGGCCGCCGTAGCTGAACTCGAGTTCCGGGCGCGGGCCGCAATAGGGACAGTTGATCACGAGCATGGCGGGTCTCAGTGCGCGACGGCGGCCGCGGCCGCCTCGTCGATCAGGAAGCCGTCGCGGAAACGCTCGATCGTGAACGGCGCGTTGATCGGATGCGGCTCGTCGTGCGCCATCATCCACGCGAACACGTTCGCCGAGCCCGGCGTCGCCTTGAAGCCGCCGGTTCCCCAGCCGCAGTTGACGTAAAGGCCCGGCACTGGCGTCTTGGCGATGATGGGCGAACGGTCCGGCGTCACATCGACGATGCCGCCCCAGTTCCTCAGCATCCGCATGCGCCGGAACATCGGAAAGAGCTCGCAGATCGCCTCGAGCGTGTGCGAATTGACGTGCAGCGCGCCGCGTTGCGTGTAGCTCGTGTAGGCATCGGTGCCGGCGCCGATCACGAGCTCGCCCTTGTCGGACTGGCTGATGTAGGCGTGCACCGAGTTCGACATCACGACGCAGGGAACGACCGGCTTGATCGGCTCCGAGACGAGCGCCTGCAGCGGGAAACTCTCGAGCGGCAGCTGGACGCCCGCGTAGCCCATCACGACGCTGGTGTGGCCGGCGGCGACGACGCCGACCCGGCGGCTCGCGATCGCGCCGCGGGTCGTCTCGACGCCCGCGATCGCGCCGTTGGCGTCGCGCTTGAACCCCGTGACTTCGCAGTTCTCGATGATGTCGACGCCGAGCGCATCGGCGGCGCGTGCGTAGCCCCACGCGACCGCGTCGTGGCGCGCGGTCCCGCCGCGGCGTTGCAGGGCTGCGCCCAGCACCGGATAGCGGATGTTTTGCTCGATGTTGAGGGGCGGGCAGAAGGCCTTCGCCTCCTCGGCACTCAGCCACTCGTTGTCGACGCCGTTGCCGCGGTTCGCGTGCACGTGCCGCTTGATGACCTGGACGTCGTGCACCGTGTGCGCGAGCATCATCACGCCGCGCGGCGAGTACATGACGTTGTAGTTGAGGACCTGCGCGAGGTGCTCCCACAGCTTGAGGGCGTGGTCGTAGAGCCGAGCGCTCTCGTCGAACAGGTAGTTCGAACGGATGATCGTCGTGTTGCGACCCGTGTTGCCGCCGCCGATCCAGCCCTTCTCGAGCACCGCGACGTTCGTGATGCCGTGCTCGGCGGCCAGGTAATAGGCGGCGCCGAGGCCGTGGCCGCCGCCGCCGATGATGATCGCGTCATAGGCGGGCTTCGGCGTCGCGCGCCGCCACTGCGCCTGCCAGCCCCGGTGGCCGCCGAAGGATTCCTTGAGCAGCGACCAGGCCGAGAATTTCTGCATCAGGCCCTCAATTCCGCGTTCTCCGGGTCGAACGGCGAGTCG
>CAYNCY010000237.1:0-6106 GCA_964395195.1 uncultured Steroidobacteraceae bacterium | reverse complement strand
GTCGTGGTCGCACCGATGCCGACCGCGATCGCGCCGACCATCAGGAGCGTGATCGCCGGGGTCCGGCGCATGCTGAGCCAGGCGAGCCTCAGGTAGTAACCGAGCATGGCAGGCTCCTTCAGGCAACCGCGGCGCCGCGGACGGGACCTTGCGGTGCGTAGGGCTTGAGGTCCGTCACCTGCCCGTCCATCACGTGGACGTTGCGGCGCGCGCGGCGCGCGAGCTCGGGATCGTGGGTGACGAGGATGATCGTGGTGCCCTGGCGGTTGATCTCCTCGAGCAGATCCATGATCTGGCGCGCCATCAGCGAATCGAGGTTCCCGGTCGGCTCGTCGGCGAGCAGGAAGCGGGGCTCGCCCGCGAGGGCGCGCGCAATCGCGACGCGCTGCTGCTGGCCACCCGAGAGCTGCGCCGGCAGGTGGCGGAGCCGCGAGGCGAGGCCGACGAGTTCGAGCCCGCGCTCGATGCGGGTGCGGCGCTCGTGCGCGCTGAAGCCGCGGTACCTGAGCGGCACGTCGACGTTGTCGAACACGTCGAGGTCCGGGATCAGGTTGAAGCCCTGGAAGATGAAGCCGATCTTTTCGTTGCGGATGCGCGAGCGCGCGTCATCGCCCAAGTGACTCACGTCCGCACCATCGAGGGTGTAGATGCCGCCGTCGAAGCTCTCGAGGAGCCCGGCGATGTTGAGGAACGTGGTCTTCCCGGATCCCGAGGGCCCCGTCACTGCGACGAATTCGCCGTCGGCGACCTTGAGCCCGAAGTCGCGGAGCGCGTGCGTCTCCACGAGGTCGGTGCGATAGACCTTGGTGATGTGCTGCATCTCGAGCATGGCGCGGTCCCCCCGGGGCCGTGTGGTGTCTGGCTCAGCGAGTCAGCCGCAGGCGCGGCGCTGCCTCGAACCCGTCGATGTTGGATACGATGATCCGGTCGCCGGGTTTAAGGCCTTCCAAAATTTCGATCTCGGTGGCGCTGCTGGCGCCGAGGCGCACCGGCACCCGGGTCGCCGTGTCGTCCTCGACCCGGTAGGCGAAGCGCCCGCCCGCGGCATCCGCGAACGCGCCGCGCTCGACCTTCGTGACGCCGTCGCGCGAGTCGATCAGCACCCGCACCGACAGGCGCTGGCTCTGGTTGAGCCCCGGCGGTTGTGCGCCCTTGAAGCGCAGCCGCCCGACGACCTGGCCCTGGCGGACTTCGGGCGAAATCGCCGCCACGGTCGCCGGCACTTGGGCAGCGCCCACCGAGACCTCGGCGTCCATGCCCGGCCGCAGCGTCCCCGCGTAGACATCGGGGGCGGTGAACTCGATCTCGTAGACGGAAGGGTCCACCACCGTGACGATCGGCGCGTTCATCGCGAGCATGGTCCGTTCGGCGACGAAGAGCGTGCCGACGACTCCCTCGACCGGCGAGCGCAGCTGCAGGCCCGCGACGCGGCGCGCGAGCTCCTGGTAGACCAGCCGCTGACGGTCGCGGTCGAGCGTGCGCATCTTGAGGTCGAGCGCGAGGCTCTCGTCCTCGAGCGTGGCGCTGTCGATGGCATGCCTGTCATTGATGCGCGCGGCGGCCAGATCGTCGCGCGCCTTGTCGAAATCCCGCTGGCTGATGACGTGCTGCTCGATCGCGCCCTCGGCGCGCCGGAACTCGCGCTCGGCGGCCTTGAGCTGGATGTCGGCGACGTCCGCGGTCTGGCGGTTGGCGAGCATCTTGCGGCGGATCTCGATCGATTCGCGCGCGAGTGTCGCGTCCTCGGTCTCGAGCGATGCCTTCTCCTTGGCAAACTCGTTCTGAAGCTCCGGGCTGTCGAGCGTCGCGAGGAGGCTCCCCTTGTGCACCGCCTCGCCCGCGCGCACCTCGTAGTGGACGCTGCCGGGCGCCGGCGCCACGAGCGTCGGCGACAGCGCCGCGATGACGACGCCCTGCGCGGTGACGTCGCTGACGAAGTGGCCGCGCTCGACGGTCGCGATCCGCGTCTGCGCGAGCGGCACGCTGCGCTCGCCCGTGGTGAGGGCCCGGAGCGCCGGCACGGCGATCGCCGCGAGCGCGACCAGGCCGAGCGCGGCGCCGACGAGGAGCCGGCGGTGCTTCTGCCAGAAGGGCACCGGCGCGAGCAGCCGGTCCTGGGGTGTGGTGCCGCGGATCGTGGTCACGGAGGCGGAATCCTGCTTGAGCGCGGTCACGAGCAGCTCTCCTCGTCGTTGCTCGCCTCAACCGGGATCTCGAGCCGGGCGGAGAGCGTCCGCGCGAGGAGCGCGGGCGCGTGGCCGGAGGGCTTGAGGCCAATCACGATCGTGAGGCCGGCCTGATCCGGCAGGACCCGCGCGGCGGGCTCGACGCCCGCGACCGCGAGCGCGGCGATGAGGGCGGCGGCAAGCAGGGAGAGGCGTTCGATCGATGCGCTCATGGCGGCTGTCCAGGTCCCGGGCTGCTCCTGGAAAAGCAAGCCCCGTGCCAGCGGTGCCACGAGCACAAGTCATTGATTTACGAGGGGACCATCGACCGCGGACAGTCGCCGTGGGTGTCCGCGGACAGGTCGCGGACACACCCGGACACTTTCCCGACGCGTCCGCGGTGATCAGTCGGCGAGGTAGGCCGCGAGGTACTCGCGAAACGGCGGCTGCGGGGCGGCTTCGATGCGCGCCTGCGCCTCGAGCGACGCCGTGGCTTCGGCCGTGAACTCGGCGATCCGCGCCTCGTCGGGCGGATGGAGTTCCGTGAAGTAGGACTTGTAGGTCCTCGACATGCGCAGCGCGAGCTCGAAGAACGACTCGCCCGTGCCCTGCATCTCCTTGAGGAGTCGGGCCGAGGGCGTCGCCTCGGGGTCGGCGAGCTTCTGCGCCTGCGCCGCGAGCGCCTTCGTGTACGGCCGGGCCGGGTCGCCGAAGTCGAGGAGCTCGCAGGTGCCCTGCATGGCATCCAGGATCTCGGCCGCCCACTCGCGCAGGTCGGCCTCGCGGCCCTCGAGCTTGAGCTTGAGTCCGGGCTCGCGGCCGCGGCGCGCGACCGTCACGTGGTTCTTGTCGAGCTCGAGCTGCTGGTCCGAATCGATCAGCGGACTCGTCGCGAGCGTACAGAACGCGGCGAAGGCCTCGAGGAAGCGCAGCTTGTTCTGGTTGACGCCGACCGGATCGAGCGCGCTCACATCGAGCGAGCGCATCTCGACGTACTCGACGCCCGCGCGCCGCAGCGCCTTCGTCGGTCGTTCGCCCGAACGCGCGACGCGCTTCGGCCGGATGAAGGCGTAGTACTCGTTCTCGATCTGCAGTCGATTCGCGTTCAGCTGCCGCCACTCGCCGTCGACCTCGACGCCGAGGCGCTCGTACTCGGGGCTCGGCGTCGAGATCGCGCGCGCGAGGTCGCGGACGTAGTCCTCGAGCGAGTTGACCGAGATCTGCACGTCGGCCTGGCTCTTGTTGCGATAGCCAAGATCACTCATGCGCAGCGACGTCGCGTACGGGGCGTAGAGCGTCCCCTTGCCAAGCTCCAGCAGGCCATGATCGTCGCGGCCGGCGACGAAGGAGCGGCACACCGCGGGCGATACGCCGAAGAGGTAGTGCACGATCCAGCCGTGGCGGCGGTAGTTGCGCAGCAGCGCGAAGTACATCGCCGACATGAAGTCCTGGCCGCCGACCTTGCTGCCGAGCACCGCCTCGAGCACGCCCCAGAACTGCGGCGGGAAGGAGTAGTTGAAATGGACCCCGGAGATCGCCTGCATCGTCCGCCCGTACCGAAGCCCGAGGCCGATGCGGTAGATCGTCTTCATCCGCCCGACGTTCGAGGTGCCGAACTGGGCGATCGGGATGCTCTCATCGCCCTTGATCGCGCAGGGCATGCTCGTGTTCCAGAGGAGCTCATCGCCCAAGTGCCGGTACACGAACTGGTGCGCGTCGGTCAGGTACTGGAGCAGCTCCCAGCTAGTCTTGAAGGTCGGCGTCACGAGCTCGAGGAGCGCCTCGGAGTAGTCGGTCGTGATGTGCTCGTGCGTGAGCGCCGAGCCGAGCACGGCCGGGTGCGGCGCGCGCGAGATCTGTCCGTCCTCCGTCACGCGCAGCGATTCCTTCTCGACGCCCTTGAGGCCGCCGACCAGGACGCCGCGCTCGCCCGAGTTCACGAGCCCGGCGAGATGGCGTTCGAACAGGCGGTCGATCCGGGGACGGGGCACGCGGCTTCCAGGGGCAAAAAGGGCGGTCATTGTAATGGAACGGGCGCGGCCGTCGCGCCCTCGCCCTGACCCCGCCCGCGAGGGGTGTTCTAGGGCAGTTCCGCGACCGCCTCGATGGCCACCATGAACCCGGGATCGACGAGCCGGCGCACCTCGAGCCAGCTGGTCGCGGGCAGCTGGCCGTGCGGGTAGTACTTGAAGCGCCGGTCGGAGATCTTGAGGAGCGCTTCCATGTCGGTCGTGTAGATCCGCTCCATCACGACCTGCGGGAAGCCCGCGCCCTCGGCCTTCAGCGTCGCCGCGAGGTTCGCGTAGACGGCATCGAGCTGGCCGGCGAGGTCGCCCGGGCTCACGAGCCGACCCTCCGCATCAACCGCGACGGTCGCCGAGATGTAGACCGTGCGCCCGACCTTCACCGCCTGCGAGTAACCGAAGGTCTGCTCGTAGTTGTTGAGGTGGAAGGGCTCCGGAATCCGGGGCGGCGGCGTCGGCGCCTCGGCCTCGCACGCGCCGAGGCTGAGGCCGAGCGCCACGAGCGCCACGAGCGCAAGCGGCGCCCGGCACGCGACGGCACGGCACGAAAAAACGGCAAGGCGCGAACGCGTGGGCATGTCGTTGACTCCGGCGGGCCCGGTCGCGGGGCGCCCTCGCCATCTTGCGCCCGGCTGCCGGCCGGCGCCACGGCACCCCGCCTCAGGCGCAGGTCGCCGCGGCGGTAAAGGTGACCGCGACGCGCGTGCCGCGCCCGCCGGCCCCCGAGTCGATGGCCAGCGTCCCGCCGTGCACGAGCACGACATCGCTGACGATCGCGAGCCCGAGGCCCGTGCCCGTGCCTTCCGCGACTGGCGCGCGATGGAATCGCGCCGTCACGTGCGGACGCTCGGTCGCCGGGATCCCCGGCCCGTCGTCCTCGACCTCGAGGAAGGCACTGCCGTTGCGAACGCCGCACCGCAGCGTGACGACGCCGCCGGCCGGTGTGTAGTTGAGCGCGTTGTCGACGAGGTTGTTGAGGAGCTCGCGCAAGAGCCACCCGACGCCGTTGACGGCGACGGGTGCGGCCTCGGCGCCGAGGTCGATGCGCTTGGCGAGCGCGCGGTCGAGCTGCAGCGTCACCGCCTCCTCGATCAGCGTCGGCAGGTCCACGCGCCTGAAATCCTTCGCGAGCGTCACCGAGCTCTCGGCGCGGGCGAGCGTCAGGAGCTGATGTGCCGTGTGGCCGAGTCGCCGGATGCCCTCGTTCACCCGGTGCAGGCGCTCGCGCACCTCGGCCGCGAGCGGATCGTGCTCGACGAGCTCGAGCTGCGCCTGGATGCCGGCGAGCGGCGTGCGCATCTGGTGCGCGGCGTCGGCGAGGAACTTCTGCTGGGATTCCGCGGCAGCGCGCACGCGCCCGAAGAGGTCATTGAGCGAGACGACGAGCGTGCGCGCCTCGACGGGGACGCTCGCGGCGTCGAGCGGCTCGAGCTCGCGCGCGGAGCGCGCCGCCATGTGATCGCGAAGCGCGAGCAACGGCTTAAGGCCCAGGCGCACGCCGAGCACCACGAGCAGCGGAATCGCGATCAGCTGCAGGATGTCGACGACCAGCGTCGCCGTCAGCAGCGCCTTCGTCGGCCGGTCGCGCGCGCGGGTGGGCTCGGCGACCGCGACCGTGGTCGGCCGGCCGTCGAGCGTGAGCGCGTACCACACGATGCGCAGCTACTCGCCGTGCACGAGGACATCGCCGTACGCGAGGCCATTCGCGCCGCGCCGGTCCCAGTCGCGGGGTGGTGGCGGCAGCGCGCCGTCGCCGGCCAGGAGCGTGTTCGCCTCGTCCCGGAGCGCAAAGCGCCGCGGGATGCCATCGAGTCCCGACAGCGCCGCGCTCATCTCGGGCGGCGTCTGGTCGCGGATGCGCTCGACCGAGCCCGTACGCACGTAGGCGGCAACGACCAGCGCGACGTCGCGCAGCGA
>CAYNCY010000236.1:0-6139 GCA_964395195.1 uncultured Steroidobacteraceae bacterium | reverse complement strand
CGCGGGCATGCCCCCGTCCGACCTCGCCAAATCGCTGCTCGACAAGTACCGCATATTCACTGTCGCCATCGACGGCGCTGGAGTCCACGGCGTGCGCGTGACTCCGCAGATCTACACTTCGACTGCGGAGCTCGATGAGTTTGTGCGGGCTCTCAGAGAGCTCGCCGCGTAGCGGCATGGCGAGAATTTCCCGCGGGTGGTCGGGGGCGATGCGACGTCCCCTGAAACTACCCGGGCGCGGTTGAATGCAACCGGCGGTCCCAGGGGCCGCGACGGTCGTTTCGATACCGCGCGGCAAGGTTTCTGCATACAATCACTCAGCGATACGAGCGGTGTGCGTGCATCGCGGAGGTAACGCCGGTGAGGCGTGTCGAGATCGTCGAGGTGGGGCCGCGGGACGGCCTGCAGAACGAACCGACCGTACTGAGTACGGCCGACAAAGTCGCGTTCATCGGTCGCGCGATCGCGGCTGGCATCCGGCGGATCGAGGTCGCGAGCTTCGTCAATCCGAAAAAAGTCCCGCAGATGGCGGACGCCGAAGCCGTACTCGAGGCGCTTCCGCGACGGAGTGACGTTACGTACATCGGACTCGTCCTGAATCGCCGTGGCTTCGATCGTGCCATTGCGGCCGGATGCGGTGAAATCGGTATGGTCGTCGCGGCCAGCGACACGTTCAACCGCCGCAACCAGGGCACCTCGACCGAGGAGTCGATCGCGGCGTGGCTCGACATCGCCGCAGCGGCGCGGGCCGCCAACGTTCCCGCCCAGGTCACGATCTCGACCTCCTTCGGCTGCCCGTTCGAAGGCGACATTCCCGCGGCTCGCGTGGTGGAAATCACCCGGCAACTCGCCGCCGGCGCGCCGCGGGAAATTGCCCTTGCCGACACGATCGGCGCCGGCGTACCGACTCAGGTCACGGATCTGATCGGGCGCGTCAGGGCCGCGCTGCCCGCGATGCCGCTGCGCTGCCATTTCCACAATACCCGGAACACCGGCATTGCAAACGCCTACGCGGCGGTCGAGGCCGGCGTCCGTATCCTTGATGCAAGCATCGGCGGCATTGGCGGTTGTCCCTTCGCCCCGGCGGCGACCGGGAATATCCCGACGGAAGACCTTCTCTTCATGCTCGATCGCATGGGAGTGGAAACGGGGCTCGATCTCGAGGCGCTGATCGAGACGGGTCGCTGGATCGGCGACCGCCTGGGGCGGCCGGTGCCGGGAATGCTCGCAAAGGCGGGCAGTTTTCCGGGCCCGCGCTCCGTGGCGTAACGCCCAGAATTCGAAGCCGATGCGGAGTCGGACAGGTTTGCAGCTGGATGCGGCAGCAGGGTTCCTGCCGCACGTGAACAACAAGAGGGAACGATGACTCGCGCATTCGAGAAGGCGTACAACGCCGTTCGCGACGGGGTGATCGCGGGCCGCTTCGCTCCGTCGCGGCGCATTACCGAGCAGGAGGTCGCCGAGGTCGCGGGGGTGAGCCGGACTCCGGTGCGGGAGGCGCTACGCCGGCTGCACGCCGAAGGGGTCGTCGACTTTCGCCCCAATCAGGGCGCGATGGTCACCGCCTGGTCGGACGACGACCTCGACGAAATCTTCGAGTTGCGCTCGATGCTGGAAAGCCATGCCGCGCGCCGCGCCGCCCAGCGCGCGACGACGGAGCAGATCGCCGCACTACGGGCGCTTGCCGAGCAACGGACAGACTCGCCAGCCGGTCCCACGAACCGGGGGCTGCGACTGTGCGATCCGAACGATGAGTTCCACCGGGCCCTGCAGGCGGCGGCAGGCAGCACGCGACTCACGCACGCACTGTCTGCGGTGCTCGAAGCCCCCCTGTCACTCAAGGCGTCCGACTGCATTACGTCGGAGGATGTGCTGCGCGCTCAGGGACATCACCTCGAGATTGTGCGCGCACTCGAGGTTCGCGACGGCGAGTGGGCGGCTTCGGTTATGCGTTCGCACATCCTGTCCGCACGCCGCAGGACGAGGCCTTAGCACCCATCGCGCGGCCGCACGCAGGGCCCGCGCGAGGACCCGAATCGATTTAGACTTCGGCACGTTCAACGTGACAGAACGGTTCGACCCACGAGGACAGCAATGCGCACTGCCACCGGAATCCGCTACCTCACGCGCGCGACGCGATACTCCGTGCTGCTGCTTGGCTTGACGCTGGCCGCGGGCCTTGGCTCAGCGGCGTCCGCCGCAGAAGCCACTCGGCCGCCGGCCGGCGAGGAATACATCTCGGCGTCCGCGGGCGGCAACGTCCATTCCCCGGACCCGGCGCCCGACCGCACGGCGTCCGAGGGGAAAGGTCCGTTTCGACGCCTGGTCATCCGCGGTGCGACGCTCATCGACGGCACGGGCGCACCGCCAATGGGTCCGGTCGACATCGTGATCGAACAGGACCGGATCGTCCGGGTGGCGAGCGTCGGCTACCCGAAGGTCCCCATAAAGGAGCAGCGGCGTCCGGCAAAAGGCGATCAGGAGATCGACGCCACGAGCATGTACGTTTTGCCGGGGTTCATCAACGCGCACGCTCACATCGCCGATGCCAACCAGGGCATCGTCGGCGATGTTCCGCCCGCGGAATATGTCTACAAGCTCTGGCTCGGACACGGCATCACCACGGTGCGCGAGGTTGGTGCCTTCAATGGCCTCAAGTGGACCCTCAACGAGCGCCGCAGAAGTGCCGCCCACGAGATCGTTGCACCGCGGCTCGCCGTGTACGCAGGCTTTCCCGTCGGCGTCGATGTCCCGGGCGGCGTTCGTACGCCCGAGGAAGCACGCAAGTGGGTCGACGCGATTGCCGCGGCAGGTGCCGACGGCATCAAGTTCCTGGGTTCTCCGCCGGACGTGATGCAGGCGGCCCTCGCGGAAGCCAAGGTCAAGAACCTGCGCAGCGCCTGTCACCACGCGCAGCTCGCGGTTTCCCGGATGAACGTCATGGACACGTCGTCCTGGGGCCTGACGAGCATGGAGCACTGGTACGGGTTGCCCGAAGCGCTCTTTACCGACCGCCGGGTCCAGAACTTTCCGGTTGACTACAACTACAACGACGAGTCGCATCGTTTCGGCGAGGCGGGCCGGCTGTGGGAGCAGGCGGCGCCGCGCGGCAGCGAGCGCTGGAAGAGCGTCATCAATACGCTCATTGCACGCGACTTCACGATCGTGCCGACCTTCACGATCTACGAGGCAAGCCGCGACCTGATGCGAGAGCGACGCGCTGAGTGGCACGATGAGTACACGCTACCGACCCTGATGCGCTGGTATGCGCCGAATCGCGAGGCGCATGGCGCCTATTGGTTTGGCTGGACGACCGCGGACGAGATCGCCTGGAAGCGCAACTACGCGATCTGGATGTCGTTCATCAACGATTACAAAAATGCCGGCGGTCGGATCGCCGTGGGCGATGACGCTGGCTTCATCTACAAGCTGTTTGGGTTTGCGTGGGTGCGTGAGCTCGAGCTGCTGCAGGAGGCAGGCTTTCATCCGCTCGAGGTCGTCCGGTCAGCGACGTTGTCGGGCGCCGAGTTGCTCGGCATGGCCGACAAGATCGGTACTATCGAGGCAGGAAAGATTGCCGATCTCGTGATCGTCCCCGAAAATCCCCTCGCAAACTTCAAGGTTCTCTACGGAACCGGAGCGCTTCACCTGGACGACTCGACGCGCAAGGTCACCCGCATCGGCGGCGTCCGCTACACGATCCACGACGGAATCGTTTACGACGCGCCGGCGCTGCTCGCGGACGTGCGGCGGATGGTTTCCGAGGCCAAAGCACGTGAGGCGGCAAGCGGCAAGGCGGCGGCCACAGGCGGTGCGGGCCCACTATAGGACCCGCACCGCGCTCGAACTGGATCCGTGGACGGCAACAAGCAACTGAGGACGGCATCATGAGCAGATCTCTTTCGGCGGCACTTTTCGCGACGCTGGTCGCGTTCGGATCGGCGACGGCGCTCGCGGCAAGCGCGCCGACCACGTCGGCCGACAAACCCGCCGAGCCGGAATCGGACGGTGGTCGTTTTCAACCGTTCAAGGCGGAGTCCCGTACGTCGAGCGGCACCGTGACGATCGCCGGCCAGCCGGTCGCCTATCAGGCCGTCGCCGGAACGCTCGTCGTGCACCCGAAGGATTGGGACGACGCCGCGCGCGATCCGAAGTCAGACAAAGACGGCGCGGCGGGCGACTCCGACGCCAAGAACCCCACGGCCGAGGCGTCCATGTTCTACGTCGCCTACTTCAAGAACGGCGGCGGGCAGCGCCCGGTGATGTTCATCTTCAACGGTGGGCCGGGCTCTTCGACGATGTGGCTCCACATGGGTGCGTTTGGGCCGCGCCGCATCGTGACGTCGACGGACGTGCACACGCCGGCCGCGCCCTACTCGATCGTCAACAACGCCTCGAGCCTTCTCGATGTGAGCGACCTCGTTTTCATCGACGCGCCCGGCGCGGGATTCAGCCGCATCGCCGGCAAGGACAAGGAGAAGGCGTTCTTTGGCGTCGACCAGGATGCCTATGCGTTCTCGGAGTTCGTTTCCCAGTTCCTGACCAAGTACGGGCGCTGGAATTCGCCGAAGTACATCTTCGGCGAGAGCTACGGCACGCCGCGCGCGGCGGTTCTCGTGAACATGCTCGAATCGGATCGGCTGATCGACGTCAATGGCGTGATCCTGCTGTCGCAGATCCTGAACTTCGATCTCAGCCCCGATCGCCCGGGCAGCAACCCCGGCATCGACGTGCCGTACGAGACGGTGCTCCCGACCTATGCGGCAACGGCCTGGTACCACCACAAACTGCCGACGGAGCACGCGGATCTGGAGGCGTTCCTGGCCGAGGTCGAGCAATTCGCGCTCGGCGACTACGCGCTGGCGCTGGGCGCGGGATCCGAGCTCAGCGCCGACCGGCGCAATGCCATCGCCGAGAAACTGCATCAGTACACCGGCCTGCCGGTCGACTACATTCTTCGCGCCGATCTTCGGGTGGACGGTGGTGAGTTCAGCCAGAACGTGCAACGCGACGCCGGTAAGGCGTCCGGTCGGCTCGACACTCGCTTTTCGGGCCCAATGCTGGATCCGCTGGGCCAACGGGTCGACTACGACCCGCAATCGACTGCCATCAGTTCGGCCTACGTCTCGGCGTTCAACGAGTACGCGCGCAAAGACCTGCACTTCGGCGATGGCAAGGCGTTCAAGCCGAGCATTCCGACCTTCCGGACCTGGAACTTCCAGCACCAGCAACCGGGCCAGTCATCGGCGGGCACGTCGCGCCAGGGTTCGAACGTGATGCCGGACCTGGCAAATGCGATGAAAATCAATCCGGGTCTCAAAGTGCAACTGCACGCGGGCTACTTCGATCTCGCGACTCCGTTCTTCCAGGGCGTCTACGAGATGCACCACCTGCCCATCCCCGCAAGCCTTCAGTCCAACATCGACTACAAGTTCTACGACTCGGGTCACATGGTGTATGCGAAGGACTCTTCGTTGAAGAGCCTGCACGACAACGTCGCCGCGTTTGTCCGGCGAACGAGTAGCGCCGCGAATTGACCGTTGCCTGCGACACCGGCGCCCGGCGCCGGTGTCGCAGCGAACCGTCCGGCAGCTTCCCGACCGGGCAATGCGCTCAGCGCAGGGCGGCCGCGACCAACAGGTTGACCACCGCGCCGCCGCCGACGAGCCACACGAACAGCAACGCCGCGAGACCGAGCGGCTTTACGCCGGCCTGGCGGATGGCCGACAGGTGCGTGCTCAGCCCAAGCGCGCTCATCGCCATGGCAAGGAGGAGCGTGTCGGTCTCGATGATGCCGCCGACGACAGGCGCCGGCAGGAGCGCGAATGAGTTGAAGCCGGCCACGGCGACGAACGCGACGGCAAACCAAGGGATCACGACGGGATGACCCTGTCGCGTACTTCCCTGATGACTTCGCTCCGCGCGGCCGTCGCCTCGTGCGAGAAGCGCCGAGAGCGCAATCAGGAACGGCGCCAGCATCATGACGCGCGTCATCTTGACGATCACGGCGGTGTTGGCGGCCGCCGGCGATGTTGCAGCGCACAATAATGCACTGCAAAAGAATGCCGCCGCCCATGATGACCGTGCGATTGTCATGTGAGCGCGGCCGGAAAGGCCTCTCCCTTGAGCGTCTTCACCT
>CAYNCY010000235.1:0-6180 GCA_964395195.1 uncultured Steroidobacteraceae bacterium | reverse complement strand
CCGGCTGTCAGATGCGACAGAGGTCGATCGCCGCGCGGACTGGCCGTCACGGGCCGATCTCATCCGTGTCACGGACGCAGCCGACGCGGGCGTAAACGCCCTGCTTGAATGCACGCGCTTTCGCTTCGACGCCAGCTGGGCCCGCTACTACCGGACGGCCATCGCTTCGGACGCGACGCGGGAAAACGTTGTGCGCGACTCGTTGGCCGCCGTCGCGCGTGACGTGCCGCTGTTACTTGCCTTCCTGCTACTGCTCAACGCCCGCGACGCGACCCGATGCGCCCCCGTCGACCGGCAGGGCATCAATCACAAGCGTGCCGCTGCGGGAAAGCGACCGCTGCTCGACCACGTAGAAATCCGCGCGTCGCTTGACAGCGTGGCGTCGATGGCGGATTCAGACGGCAGCTCCGGCCTCCGCCGGCCGGCGCGCATTCACCACGTGCGCGGGCACATTGTCCGGCGCGGGCTCAACGTGTTCTGGCGCTCCCCGCATGTGCGCGGTCGGGCGACGTTGGGCTCGATACGAACGCGAACGGTCTGCCTCGCGTTCAACGGGCACGGCGCGCACGCCTGAGCGCACCGCCACGGCGTTTGCGGCCTCTGATCCCGCGCCGATCCTCGGAACAATAATTCGCAATTTGGCGCCGCGGGTGTGGCGCGCGAGCGGCACCGCGTTCGCGTCATCGCGCGCGCAAGCCGCCTGACCCAGCCCGGCCGGGCATGCCGTCAGCGTGTTCGTTCGCTTCGTCGTGCCGAAGCCTCGCCTCGGTGCATCGCGCAGCGAACGCAGAAGAAGCACTCCTAATATCGCGGCACGTGATGCCTGGGCCGAGTTGTGTTGACTTAGCCACAAGGCGGCGGGAGGCGCTGGGGACTGCGCAATCCGTGTCGCACGCGAGTCTGCAGAAGTCCGGCGGCGGACCGAGCGACTCGCGCGACCGGAGGTCGCACTCGCCGTGCCGAGCGCAATCGGGACCGATATCCAAAGAAACTGGGGAGTGCACTACATGACGAACAACACCGACTCGTTGCGAAGGGCGATCCACTACACGCTCGCGGCCGTCGCCGGCGCGGCGGCGGCCCCGGCGGCACTCGCGCAGACCGCTCCTGCGCCGTCGACGCCACTGCAGGAGATCGTGGTCACGGGCTCGCGAATCCAGCAGGCGCCCAACGACATCTCGCTGAGCCCGGTCACGAGTGTCACCTCGCTCGACATCCAGAAGAGCGGCCTGATCCGGACCGAAGACCTCCTCAACAACCTGCCTCAGGTCGTTGCCGACCAGAGCTCCGGGCTTGCTATCAGCTCGACCGGTACCGCAACGGTGAGCCTGCGCGGCCTCGGCCCGCAGCGCACGCTTGTTCTGGTCAACGGCCGCCGCCTGAACCCGGGCGGCTCTGGAGGCGTGCCTCCCGGTTCGTCATCGGCGGCGGACATCAACCAGATCCCGTCGAGCATGCTCCAGCGTGTCGACGTGCTGACGGGCGGCGCATCGGCGGTGTACGGCGCTGACGCCGTAGCCGGCGTCGTCAATTTCGTCCTCGATACGCACTACGAGGGCGTCAAGCTCGAGGCCAACTACGCGTTCAACAACCACAAGAATGACAATGCAGCGGACCTGGGCTACCTGCGCGACTTCGGCGCTCCGTTGCCTCCGGGTACGGTCAACACAGGCCAGGACAAGGATCTGTCGTTTGTGGCCGGCGGAAACTTCGCCGACGGCAAGGGCAACGCCACCGTCTACGCGACCTACCTCAACAGCTCACCGGCTGTCGGCTACCAGTTCGACCATGCCGCATGCACGCTGATCACGCCCAATACGATCACCCCGGGAGCAAAAATCTCGTGCGGCGGCTCCGGCACGAGCGGCCACGGCCAGTTCCAGATGCTGGGTCTCGTGAATGGCCACGCCACTACCATCGTGGACAACGCCGTTGATCCGACAACCGGCCAGTTCCGACCGTTCAACAACAGCGATCTCTACAATTACGGCGCGCTCAGCTACTTCCAGCGTGCCGCGGAGCGGTACACCGCCGGCGCCTTCTTAAACTACGACGTCAATGAGCACGCAAACGTGTACTCGGAGACGATGTTCGCGCGTAACTCATCGACCGCCCAGTACGGGCCTAGCGGCGACTTCTTCCAGCTCGCGACGACCCATTGTTCCAATCCGCTGTTGACGGCGCAGGAATTGTCCACGCTCTGCAATGCGACGACGCTGGCGCAGAACCAGGCTCTCTATGGCCTGACGGGCGATGCATTCAACATCTACATCGGTCGTCGCAACGTCGAGGGTGGTGGTCGGCAGGACGCATTCACGTCGTCCTCGATCCGGCAGGTGATTGGCGTCAAGGGAAAGTTCAATGACGCGTGGTCCTACGACGCGTATGGCCAGGTCGGCATCACGCAGTTCCAGGACATCGAGCACAACTTCCTCGGTACCCAGCAGATCACTCAGGCGCTTGACGTCACCACTGGGCCCAACGGCCAGCCGGTGTGCGCGGGAGCGCTCAACGGCAGCGCCCCGACGTGCGTTCCCTGGAACATCTGGTCACCGGGTGGCGTCACCCAGGCGGCATTGAACTATCTGACGGTACCCGCGACGTACGCATCGAAGTCGATCGAGTACATCGCGAATGCCTCCGTGACGGGAAACCTCGGCCAGTACGGACTGACCGTTCCGACCGCTGCCAGCGGGATGGTCGTCAACCTCGGCGCGGAGTACCGGCAGGAGAGCTTCGACTTCGATCCAGACTTCATCTGGGCCAACGGCTTCCAGGCGGGCGGTGCGCCGGCGAGCGCGATCCACGGCGAGTTCCACGTCTCGGAACTGTTCACGGAACTCCACCTGCCGATCATGGACGACAAGCCGGGGGCCTATAACCTGTCGGCCGAGGCTGGCTACCGGTACTCGACATACACGCTCGGCTTCAACACCAACACGTTCAAGCTCGGCCTCGAGTGGGCGCCGATCCGCGACGTCCGGTTCCGCACAAGCTTCAACCGCGCAGTGCGAGCACCCAACATCGACGAGCTCTTCGCGCCGGCCGCGGTCGGTGCGGGCGGTACGGCTGATCCCTGCTGGGGTGCGACGCCCGTCCTCACGCAGGCGCAGTGCGCCAACACCGGCGTCACGGCGGCGGAGTATGGCCACATCTCTGTAAACCAGGCGGCGCAGATCAACACCCAGCAGGGCGGCAACCCCAACCTGGTTCCGGAGGTCGCCGATACCTACTCGCTCGGCGTCGTGTTCCAGCCTGAGTTCGTCTCCGGACTGGTGCTATCAGTCGATTACTTCGACATCAAGATCAAGAACACGATCATCTCGTTGCCGTCGAACACGATCATCAACAACTGCGCGTTGACGGGGGATGCCTCCCTCTGCGGCCTGATTCACCGCGGGCCAACGGGGTCCCTGTGGCTGTCGACCGCGAACTACGTGCAGGCCACCAACCTGAACATCGGTTCGGAGTCGACGCGGGGCATCGACCTGACCGGCCACTACACCTTGCCGATCGGTGGCATGGGCAAACTGGGGTTCAACCTGTCAGGGACGCACGCCATCAACTTCCTGGCGCAGCCGCTGCCGAGCGGTGGCTCGTTCGACTGCGCGGGCTACTGGGGTTCGACGTGCAGCGCTCCGCTGCCGAAGTGGCGGCACGTCTTTACGACGGATTGGGCCACTCCGTGGGCCGGACTCGACGTGACCCTGCGCTGGCGTTACATCGGCACTTCGTCGGCTGACCGGACGAGCTCGGATCCGCAGCTGGCGGCCCAGTATTATCCGGATACGGCGCACATTCCGGCGTACAACTACATCGACCTGTCGGCATCGATCCCGCTGACCAGCGGCGTCGAGTTCCGTCTCGGCGTCAACAACATCGCCGACAAGAACCCGCCAGCGATCCTGAATGGCACGTTCTCGGACTGCCCAAACACGTCGTGCAACGACAACACGTGGGTGGGAACGTATGACGCGCTCGGCCGCTACATCTTCGCGCACATCTCGGCGAAGTTCTGAGCCAAGGAAGGCGGTGACGGTGTCGCGACGGGCTTCGCCTCGTCGCGACATCGTCGTTCCCGAGCGTGCCGCAGAGGCGTCGGGGCAACCGTCCCGGTCAGCCCCGTCGGCAGGCGGCTGCGGAAACCGCAGTTATTAATGAGTCGGTCCTGCGTCCCTGCGGCGTTCAGGCGATCACGTGGCTCAGTACCAGGATCGTGAGGAGCCCGGTGACGGACAGCAGGGTTTCGAGGACAGACCACGTCGCCACGGTTCCTCTGGTGCTCGTGCCAAGGAAGCCCTTCACCAGCCAGAACCCCGGATCGTTGACGTAGCTGAAGAAGATCGAACCCGAGCCGATCGCGAGAACCGTCCATTCCGGCCGGATTCCCGTCCCCGTCGGCATTGCGGCCATCAGGCCGGCAGCACTGATCGTGGCGACGGTCGCCGACCCCGTCGCCAGGCGAACGGTCGCCGCAATCAGCCAACCGAGGACGAGCGGCGAGGTTGCGGAGCCGTCGAGTAACCGCAGGAGCGCGGGGGCGAGTCCGGCGTCGACGAGCACCTGCTTGAATGCACCGCCCGCGCCAATGCTGAGGAGGATCGAGACGCCCGGTCGCAGGGCGTCATTCCACAAGGACTCCGCCGCCGCTGCGGCCGGTTTGCCCCGGAACGGGCGCAAGACCGCGAGTCCTGCGAGGTTGGCGACGAGGAGCGCCACCGGTGGTCGGCCCACGGCGACGAGGACGTCCGTGAGGCGCGAAGCGGGTGCGGCCGTGCGCGCGCATTCGCCGATGGCAATCAGGGCCACCGGCAACACGACGACGCAGCACGAAGCCCCGAGTGCCGGTAGGTGGGGCGGTAATGCTTTGGCCGAGGGAGACGCAGGGGCGTCGACGTGACGCGCGGCAAGTCGCGCAAACAATGGGCCTGCCACCGCGGCGGCGGGGAGGGCAACGAGCGCGCCGTAGATCAGTGTGCGTCCGACGCTGGCATCCAGTAGTCGGGCGGCGGCCAGCGCGCCGGGGTGCGGGGGAAGCAGAGCGTGCAGTGCCGAGAGTCCCGCCAATGCCGACAGCATCAGTACGAGGCGGCGCTCGCTCGCCGGGCGCGCGTCGCCGCGATGGGATGCCGCGATCGCGCCAACGACCGGCAACAGCACGACGACACCGGTCTCGAAGAAAAGCGGCAGGCCAATAACCATTGCTATCGCAAGGACTGCCCACGGCTGGACCGTCTCGCGCACGCCACCGACGAACCGGTGCGCGAGCACGACCGCTGCGCCGGATTCATCGAGAATGGCGCCGAGGGTCAGTCCGAGCGCGACGACCAGGCCGACGGCACCCAGCACGCCCACGAATCCCTTCTCGATGGACGCGAGGCCCGCCGCGCCATCCGAGCCTGCGATGGCTGAAAGGAGCACCGCGGCGCACAGAAGCCCCACGAACGGATGGAAGCGCACCCGCGTGATGAGGAGAACCGCCGCGACGACGCTGCCCGCTGCCTCGGCCGCGAGGAGCGCATCGGCAGAAAGCATCACGGAGCGGAGCCGGCCGCCGGACCGCCGCGTTGCGCCAATCGGATCACGAGTTCATCGATGAGCGCAGGCAGCGGGTGCGTGCCGTCCACTTCGACGACGCCTTCGTCCGCAGTGGGTGGCTCAAGAGTCGCCAGCTGGCTTGCCACCAGACCCGAGGGCATGTAGTGGCCGGCGCGCGCTGCCACGCGCGCGATCAGCACCTCATACGGGACGCGCGGCAGTACGAACGTCACTTGCGGGCTGCTCGCGGAGAGCTGCGCGCGGTACCGATGCCTGAGCGCCGAGCAGGACACGACTCCACCGACACCGCTCGAGCCGAGCGACGCAATCTCTCTGGCGATCGCCTCGAGCCATGGGCGCCGATCCTCGTCGTCAAGCGCGATGCCGGCGCGCATCTTCGCAACGTTCGCAGGAGGATGGAGGTCGTCTCCTTCGACGAACCGACAGCGCAACTGATGGGCCAGCGCCACGCCGATGACCGTCTTCCCGCAACCGGACGGCCCCATCACGACGACGACCGGGGAAGCGCTGGTGCTCACGCCTGCGACCGGACTCCCCGCGCGGTCGGTGAGCGCGCCGGGGCCGTGTCGTTCACGCGATGCCGCTCGCGGGAACTGCGCGCTGCGCGAGGCGGGCGCTCAC
>CAYNCY010000234.1:0-6198 GCA_964395195.1 uncultured Steroidobacteraceae bacterium | reverse complement strand
CTACCGAGCGGGGCTCATCTACGGCCTGACGAAGGGGCTCGACTGGGCCACGACCGGTCGGGTCGCCTCGCTGATGGGTGCCATCAAGATCGCCCACCACGGCACGCAGACGCACGCCTTCACGCCCGCCGACGTCGGCGAGCGCTTCAAGCAGGCCTTCGGATACGCATTGTGAGAGGCCGAAGCGCCCAGCGTTCGAGCCCAACCGCGCTCGGCCTCGCCGCGAGCGCGCTCCTCTTTGCCGCGCTCGCGTACGGTCAGGTTTCGCCGTCACCCGCCGAGAGCGCGGCACCCCCGGCTCCGCCGCCGGTGGTCGCCTCGCCCGCGGCCGCCGCGGCCCCCGCGGAGATCGCCGCGCCCGTGAAGGGCGCGGGCGAGGTGCTCGATGAACGGCCCGAGTGGGCGCGGACGCTGCAGCGGATTGCCGACGGCGTCGTCACGATCCAGGTCGACCAGGCGCGGCCCTTCGACACCGAGTGGTTCACGTCCGCGCAGGCCACCGGCTTCGTCGTCGATGCGAAGCGCGGGCTCATCCTCACCAATCGTCACGTCGTGACGCCAGGCCCGGTCACGGCGCAGGCAGTCTTCCAGAACCGCGAAGAGGTGCAGCTCTACCCGGTCTACCGCGACCCGGTGCACGACTTCGGCATCTATCGCTACGATCCGTCGAAGCTCAAGTTCGCGCACCCGCCGGAGATCCCGCTCGCGCCCGAAGGCGCCAGGGTCGGTACCGAGATCCGCGTGGTCGGCAACGACGCCGGTGAGCAGCTCTCGATCCTCGCGGGCACCCTCGCGCGCCTCGACCGCGATGCGCCCGCCTACGGCATCGGCAAGTACAACGACTTCAACACCTTCTACTACCAGGCTGCCTCGAGCACCTCCGGCGGCTCCTCGGGCTCGCCGGTGCTCGACGTCAAGGGCCGGGCGGTCGCGCTCAACGCGGGCGGCTCGAGCCAGGCCGCCTCGAGCTTCTACCTGCCGCTCGACCGGGTGGTGCGCGCGCTCAAGCTGATCCAGGAAGGCAAGCGCATCCCGCGCGGCACGATCGAGACCGTGTTCGAGTACACGCCCTACGACGAGCTCGGCCGGCTCGGACTCAAGGCCGAGACGGAAAGCGAGGTGCGCCGCGCCTTCCCGAAGCAGGTCGGCATGCTGGTGGTCAAGGAAGTGCAGCCGGGCTCCGCCGCGGAGGGCGTGCTCGAGCCGGGTGACGTGCTGGTGCGGATCGACGGCCGCTACGTCACGGAGTTCCTCTCGCTCGATGGGCTCCTCGATGACTCGGTCGGCAAGTCCGTCAAGGTCGAGGTACAGCGCGGCGGCGTCGTGCTCGCGCGGACGCTTCCGGTCGGCGACCTGCACGCGATCACGCCGGATGAGTACCTCGAGTTCGGCGACGCGGTCGTGCACCGGCTCTCGTACCAGCAGGCCCGGCACTTCAACATCCCGATCAAGGGCGTCTACGTCGCGAACCCGGGTTACGTGTTCGGCGCGGCGGCCGTGCCGCGCGGCGCCGTGGTCACCGCCTTCAACGGCCAACCGGTCGAGACGCTCGATGAGTTCGAGGCGGTGCTCGCAACGCTCGCGGCCGGGGATCGCGCGACGGTGCGCTTCTTCACGCTCGATGACGCGCGCAACTCGCAGGTGCGATCGCTGCGCATTGACCGCAAGTGGTTCCCGGCGCGGCGCTGCAAGCGTGACGACGAGCTCGGCTGGTGGCCGTGCCACGAGCTTGCCGCCGGTCCGGCGTCGCGGCCGCCGGAGCCGGCGAGCACCACCTTCGCCGCGAGCGGCGAGAGCCACGCGGACAAGCTCGCGCCCTCGCTCGTCATGATCAACTTCGACATGCCGTACTCGGTGTCGGGCGTCACCGAGCGCAGCTATCGCGGCACCGGCGTCATCGTCGACACCGCGCGCGGCCTCGTCGTCACCGACCGCAACACCGTGCCCGTCGCGATGGGCGACGTGCGCCTCACTTTCGCGGGAACCATCGAGGTGCCGGGTCGGGTCGAGTACATCCACCCGCTCCACAACCTCGCGGTTATCTCCTACGACCCGAAGCTGATCGGCACGACACCGGTGCGCGCCGCGCACTTCACCGGGCGCGAGCTCGCGCCGGGCGAGCCGGTCTGGGTCGTGGGCTTGAGGGCCGACCAGCGCCTCGCCGCGCTCGAGACCGGCGTCGCCTCGGTCGAGGCGGCGCAGTTCCCGCTGTCGCGGACGCTCTCGTTCCGCGAGTCGAACCTCGAGGTCGTGACGCTGATCAACGGACCGACCGATTTCGACGGCGTGATCACCGATCACAAAGGCGACGTGCGCGCGCTCTGGTCGAGCTTCGCCTTCGACAGCGGCCGGGAACTCCAGCAGGAAAACCTCGGCATTCCCGCCGACGTCGTCAACGAGATGATCGAGGTGGTGAAGAGCGGGCGACCGCTTCGCTCCCTCGAGGCGGAGCTGCAGGTCGTGCCGCTCTCCGCGGCGCGCAAGTTCGGGCTCGATGAGGCCTGGACCAAGCGGCTCGAGGCGCACAGCCCCACGCGGCGTCAGGTGCTTGCGATCGGCCGGCTCGTCGCAGGGACGCCCGCGGCCGCGCTGCTCCAGCCGGGTGATCTCCTGCTCGCGATCAACGGCACGCTCGTCAACCGGTTCCGCGAGGCCGAGCGCGCCTCGCAGGTGCCGGACCTCAAGGTGACTGTCTGGCGCAACGGCGCCGAGCTCAGCGTCGATCTCGCCTCCGTCGCGCTCGAGGGCACGGACATCGACCGCATCGTGCTCTGGGCAGGCGCGACGCTGCAGGCGCCGCACCGCGCGCTCGCCGCGCAGCGCGGCGTCGTGCCGAAGGGTGTGTTCGTGTCCTTCTTCACCTACGGCTCGCCCGCGACCCGCTACGGCCTCTGGAGCGGTCGCCGGATCGTCGAGGTGGACGGCAAGCCGACCCCGGACCTCGATGCCTTCCTTGCCGCCGTGGGTGGCAAGGAGGACAGGGCGTCGCTGCGGCTCAAGACGGTCAGCTGGAACAACTCGACCGAGGTCATCACGCTCAAGCTCGACCGGCACTACTGGCCCTCGTACGAGGTCCGGCGGGGAGCCGTATCCTGGGAGCGACACCCGCTCGAGTGAGGCGCCCCGCCGCGGGGTGCCCGGCCGGGCGGCCCCGGACCGGCCCCCTGGGAGCGTGACGCACGCAGTTGCCGCGCGGGGCCGCATTCTTTAAGTTCAGGGCATTCTCCTGCCGGCGAGCGCCGTGACACCGGATCCTTCCACCCAGATCGAGCTCTTCGCGACCGGCGGCTCCGACGCCGACCTGATCGGCGCGGCCGCGATCCCGGCGGATCTCGACGGCGCGCCCGGTCGCCTGCCGATGGGCCTTCGCTTTGGCACCACGAGCTGGGCCTTCCCGGGCTGGGCCGGCATCGTCTACGCGCAGCGCTCGAGCGAGCAGCTGCTCGCGCGCTCGGGGTTGGGCGCCTATGCGCGGCACGAACTCCTGCGCGCCGTCGGCGTCGACCGCACCTTCTACGCACCGCTTTCGGCCGAGGAGTTCCGTCGCTACGCGCAGGGAGTGCCACCCGACTTCCGCTTCGTGGTCAAGGCGCACGCCTCGCTGACGACGCCGATCGACCGGCAGTCGCGCAACGTCGCCGTGACGCCGGACGTCGACCGCTTCCTCGACGTGCGCTATGCGATGGAGAAGGTGGTGACGCCCGTGATCGAGGGGCTCGGCGAGAAGCTCGGCGCGCTCCTCTTCCAGTTCCCGCCGTTGGGGCTCCCGTACTCGCGCGACCCGCAGGTGTTCGCCGATGCGCTCGGGGTCTTCCTCGATGCGCTGCCGCGCGGGCCGCAGTACGCGGTTGAGCTGCGCAACCGCGAATTTCTCGGCGCCGCCTATACCGACGCGCTCGCCCGCAACGGCGCGACGCACTGCTTCAACGTCCACCCGCGCATGCCCTCCGTCCTCGAGCAGGCCGAGGTGCTTGGCGAGAGCGCGTGGCTGTCGGGCGCGGTGGTCATGCGCTGGATGCTGAACCCGGGCCAGGACTACGAGGCGGCGCGCGAGCGCTACTTCCCGTTCGACCGCATCGTCGATCCCGATGCCGTCAATCGCGCCGCGGTTGCCGACCTCACCGAGCGGATCCTGGGGCGTGGCAACGAGGTCATCGTCCTTGCCAACAACAAGGCGGAAGGCTGCGCGCCGTTGACGCTCTTCGGGCTCGCGCGCGAGCTCGAGCGGCGCGCGCGACCGGCGCCGCCGCCGGCATGACGGACGCCGAGCTCGACCGCGCCGTCCGGGCGCTCGGTCACGGCGATGCGATCGGTTTCCCGACCGAGACGGTCTACGGACTCGGCGCCGATGCCGGCAACCCCGCGGCGGTCCGGCGCGTGTTCGAGCTCAAGGGCCGCCCGGCCGCCCACCCGCTGATCGTGCATCTCGCCGCGGCCGCCGAACTCGAGAACTGGACCCGGCGCGTGCCCGAGCCCGCGCGACGACTCGCGGCCCGCTTCTGGCCAGGTCCCCTGACGCTGATCCTGCCGCGCGCCCCGGGCGTGCTCGATGAGGTCACCGGTGGGCAGGAATCGGTCGGCATCCGGGTGCCGCGGCACCCGCTCGCCCGTCGGCTGCTCGAGGCCTTCGGCGGCGGCATCGCGGCGCCGTCCGCGAACCGCTACGGGCGCGTGAGCCCGACGACCGCCCAGCACGTGCGCGATGAGTTCGGCGCGCAGGTGCCGGTCGTGCTCGATGGCGGCCCGTGCGAGGTCGGGCTCGAATCGACGATCGTGAGTTGCCTCGGCGAGTTGTTGCTGCTGCGCCCGGGCGGCATCCCCGCCAGCGCGCTCGAGGCCGAGATCGGGCCGCTGCGGCGTGCCCGCCAGGGCGAGGGCCCGCGAGCGCCGGGCACCACCGTCGCGCACTACGCACCGGTGACGCCGCTCAGGGCGCTCGAGGGCGCCGCGTTCGAGGCCGCTTGCCGGGTGCCCGGTGTCGCCGTGCTCGCGCGCTCGCCTGGACCTGCGGACTTTGCGGGGTGCCTCTGGATCGAGGCGCCGCGGGACGCGGAAGCCTACGGCCATGACCTCTACGCGAACCTGCGCAGGCTCGATGGCGCAGGCGCGAAGTCCATCGTGCTCGAGCGCGTGCCGGGCGGCGGCGGCTGGGAGGCGGTCCGCGACCGGCTCGAGCGCGCGGCTGCTGCTTGCGATGCCGAGGAATTGGCCTAGAATCCGCGCGCGCAACCCAAGGACCGCCGCCGTGCCCAAGGCCCAGAATTTCGCCCCGCCAGCCGCGCCGCTCGCCAGTGCCCGGTTGCACGCACCGTACGAGCGCTCGGACGTCGAGGCGCTCGTCGCGCGCCACGGCTCGCCGCTGATGATCGTCGACTGCGACCGGATCCGCGCGCAGTACCGCGCGCTCGCCGCGGCGCTGCCGGGCGTGGATCTGCACTACGCGCTGAAGCCCCTGCCGGACGCCGCCGTCGTTGCCGCGCTCAAGGGCGAGGGTGCTTTCTTCGACCTCGCGAGCAGCGGGGAGGTCGAGCTCGTGCGCGCGGGTGGAATCCAGCCCGAGCGCTGCATCCACACGCACCCGATCAAGCGCGACAGCGACATCCGCGACGCGCTCAGGTTCGGCGTCAAGACCTTCGTCGTCGACAATCCCGACGAGATCGGCAAGTTCATCCGCCACCGCAAGCGTGCGCAGCTGCTGATCCGCGTCGCCTTCGGCGCCACGGATGCCGTCTGCGACCTGTCGCGCAAGTTCGGCTGCGAGCCGGCGGCGGTGCCCGAGCTCCTCGCGCTCGCGCGGCGCCTCGGCGTCACGGTGGCCGGGCTCTCGTTCCACGCCGGCTCCCAGGCGGCGAGCCCGGCGATGCACGTGCGCGCCATCGAGGCCTGCGGCGCGATGATTCGCGCGGCGCGCGCGCTCGACCCGGCGGCGCTGCCGATCCTCGACATCGGCGGCGGCTTCCCGGTCGATTACCTCGAGCCTGCGATGGCGATCGCGGAGTTCTGCGCGCCGATCCGCGCCGCGCTCGCGGCGCTGCCGGCCGGACTGCGGATCATTGCCGAGCCCGGCCGCTACATCGTGGCTCCGGCCGGAACCTGCGTCGCGACCGTGATCGGGCGCGCGGTGCGTGGCGGCGTGCCCTGGTACTACCTCGACGATGGCCTGTACGGCTCCTTCAGCGGGCAGCTCTTCGATCACGC
>CAYNCY010000233.1:0-6209 GCA_964395195.1 uncultured Steroidobacteraceae bacterium | reverse complement strand
ATCGCCCTCGTCCTCTACAAGGACGGCGAGCGCCGCTACATCCTGGCGCCGAAGGGCCTCAAGCCCAGCGACGAGGTGCTCTCGGGTCCCGAGGCGCCGTTCAAGCCGGGCAACGCGATGCAGCTGCGGAACATCCCGGTCGGCAGCTCCGTGCACAACATTGAGTTGAAGCCCGGCAAGGGTGGCCAGCTGGCGCGCTCCGCCGGCGCCTCCGCGCAGTTCACCGCCCGTGAAGGCCTGCACGCTCTCGTGCGCCTGAAGTCGGGCGAGATGCGCAAGATCCACATCGACTGTCGCGCGACGATCGGCGAAGTCGGCAACGACGAGCACAACCTCAGGGTTTACGGCAAGGCCGGCGCAAAGCGCTGGCGCGGCATCAAGCCGACCGTACGCGGCGTCGTCATGAACCCGGTCGACCACCCGCACGGCGGCGGCGAGGGCAAGTCCGGCCAGGGCAACCCGCACCCGGTGTCGCCGTGGGGCTGGCAGACGAAGGGCAAGAAGACGCGCCATAACAAGCGCACCAGCTCGTCCATCGTCCAGCGGCGCAAGAAGTAACGCGAGGGTCTCACCGTGCCACGTTCGCTTAAGAAAGGCCCATTCATCGATCTGCCCCTCGCCAAGAAGGTGCAGATTGCGGCCGCAAAGAATGATCGCCGCCCGATCAAGACCTGGTCGCGGCGCTCGATGGTCACTCCTGAAATGGTGACGCTGACCATCGCCGTGCACAACGGCCGCAACCACGTGCCCGTGCTCATCACGGAAAACATGGTTGGTCACAAGCTCGGCGAGTTCTCCCCGACGCGCACCTTCAAGGCGCACGGCGGCGACCGCAAGGCGACGGTGGAGTAAGGCCATGCAGACCTTCGCCAAGCACCGCCACGCCCGCATCTCGCCGCAGAAGTGCCGCCTCGTCGCCGACGTCGTGCGCGGCCAGCCGGTCGGCAAGGCGCTCGCGATCCTGAAGTTCATGCCGAAGAAGGGCGCGGACATGGTCCTCAAGGTGCTCGAGTCGGCGATCGCCAACGCCGAGCACAACCACAACGCGGACATCGACGAGCTCAAGGTGTCGCGCATCGAGATCGACGTGGCGCCGACGCTGAAGCGCTTCCACGCGCGCGCCAAGGGCCGCGGCAACGGCATCGTCAAGCGCAACAGTCACATCACCGTTTACGTCGCGGATGCGGCCAAGTAAGGCCGGGGACTAGAGACACATGGGCCAAAAAGTAAATCCGATCGGCATCCGTCTCGGCATCGTGCGGGACTGGACTTCGAAGTGGTACGCCCACTCGAAGAACTTTGCCTCGTACGTGCACACGGATCACCTGGTCCGCGAGTTCCTGAAGAAGCGCCTGGCCGACGCTTCCGTCAGCCGCATCTACATCGAGCGCGCCGCCCGCCGCGTCAACATCACCATCCACACGGCCCGTCCCGGCATCGTGATCGGCAAGAAGGGCGAGGACATCGAGAAGGTGCGCGCCGAAGTCGCGCGCCGCATGAAGCTCCCGGTCGCCGACGTGCGCCTCAACATCGCCGAGATCAGGAAGCCCGAGCTCGACGCGCAGCTGGTCGCCGAGGGCATCGCGCAGCAGATCGAGAAGCGCGTGATGTTCCGCCGCGCGATGAAGCGCGCCGTCACCAACACGATGCGCAGTGGCGCGCTCGGCATCAAGGTCCGTGCCTCGGGTCGCCTCAACGGCGCCGAGATCGCGCGCACCGAATGGAGCCGCGAGGGTCGCATCCCGCTGCACACGTTCCGCGCCGACATCGACTACGGTCTCGCCGAGGCGCGCACCACCTACGGCGTGATCGGCGTCAAGGTGTGGATCTTCAAGGGCGAGATATTCGACAAGGCGACGCTCGAGGCGCAGGCCGCGGAAGCGGCGCCGGCCGTGAACGCTCCCGAGGCCGCCCCGGCGGTCTGATCCGCTGAAGTTCTGGAACCACGATCATGATGCAGCCAAAGCGAACCAAGTACCGCAAGCAGTTCAAGGGCTCGAACTCGGGCTCCGCGCAGCGCGGCAGTTCCGTTGCGTTCGGCGAGTTCGCGCTCAAGGCGACGGACCGCGGCCGGATGACCTCGCGCGAGATCGAGGCGGCGCGCCGTGCGATGACCCGCTACGTCAAGCGCGGCGGCCAGATCTGGATCCGGGTGTTCCCGGACATCCCGGTCACGGCGAAGCCCCTCGAGGTCCGCATGGGTAGCGGCAAGGGCAACGTCGAGTTCTGGGTGGCCCGAGTGCTGCCCGGCAAGGTCCTGTTCGAGATGGAAGGCATCACCGAGGCTGACGCCCGCGAGGCGTTCCGCCTGGCCGCGGCGAAGCTGTCGCTGCCGACCACGTTCGTGAAGCGCGTGGTTCGCTGAGTAGAGACGAGGAACGCAAATGAACACCAAAGATCTCGTCAAGAAGACGCCGGCCGAGCTCAGCGAGGAACTGCTGAAGCTGCGCCGCGAGCAATTCAACCTGCGGATGGCCGCGGCGGCGGGCCAGCCCGCGAAGCCGGACCAGTTCGGCAAGGTGCGCAAGAACATCGCGCGCGTGAAGACGGTGCAGAGCCAGCAGCGTGTTGGAGGTAAGGTCTGATGTCTACCGAGAATCCTGCCGCCGCTCCCGCAGCCGGCGAGCGCACGCTGACCGGCAAGGTCGTCAGCAACAAGATGGACAAGACCATCTCGGTTTCTGTCGAGCGCCTGATCAAGCACCCGACCTACGGCAAGTACGTCCGGCGCACGACGAAGCTGCTCGCTCACGACGAGCAGAACGAATGCAAGGAAGGGGACGTGGTCTCGATCACGCCCTGCCGCCCCCTGTCGCGTCACAAGAGCTGGAAGCTGGTGCGCGTCGTTGAGCGCGGCGCGCGCTGAAGCTGAAGGTTAAACCGACATGATTCAGATGCGAACCCTGCTCGCGGCGGCTGACAACAGCGGTGCCCGCAGCCTCATGTGCATCAAGGTGCTCGGCGGCTCGAAGCGTCGCTATGCGAGCGTCGGCGATGTCATCAAGGTCAGCGTCAAGGACGCGATCCCGCGTGGCAAGGTCAAGAAGGGCGAGGTGTACGACGCCGTCGTTGTGCGCACCCGTCACGGCGTGCGGCGCGCCGACGGCTCGCTGATCCGCTTTGACGGCAACGCTGCGGTGCTCCTGACCAACAAGCTCGAGCCGATCGGTACCCGTATCTTCGGGCCCGTGACGCGCGAACTGCGCACGACGCAGTTCATGAAGATCATCTCGCTGGCGCCCGAGGTCCTGTAAGGGACCCGCGAAAAAGGACGAGGAACGGACATGCATCGAATTCGCAAGGGCGACCGCATCATCGTGACGACCGGCCGTGACAAGGGCCGGCAGGGCACCGTCATTCGCGTGACCGACGATGAGCACGTGGTCATCGAGAACGTGAACATGGTGAAGAAGCACCAGAAGCCGAATCCGCAGCGCGGCGCGCAGGGCGGGATCGTGCAGAAGGAAGCTCCCATCCACGTCTCGAACGTGGCGCTCTACAACCCGCTCACGAAGAAGGGCGATCGCGTCGGCTTCAAGAAGCTCGACGACGGCCGCAAGGTTCGCGTGTTCAAGTCCAACGGTGAAGTCGTCGACGCCTGAGCGTCGCGACCTTGGCAAACGGAAACAGGATCTAACGATCATGGCCAGACTCCAGAAGCACTACCGCGACGTCGTGGTGCCCCAGCTCATGAAGGAGCTCGGTGTCACCAACCCGATGCAGGTGCCGCGGATCGAGAAGATCACGATCAACATGGGCGTCGGCGAAGCCGTTGCCGACAAGAAGTTGATCGACAACGCGGTCGGCGACCTGCAGAAGCTGAGTGGCCAGAAGCCGTTGCTGTGCAAGTCGAAAAAGGCGATCGCGACCTTCAAGTTGCGCGCGGGCCTCGCGATCGGCGCGAAGGTGACGCTGCGCGGCGCGCGGATGTACGAGTTCCTCGACCGCTTGATCAGCATCGCGATGCCCCGGATCCGCGACTTCCGCGGCGTCTCGGCGCGCGCGTTCGACGGCCGTGGCAACTACAACTTCGGCGTCAAGGAACAGATCATTTTCCCCGAGATCCAGTACGACCAGGTCGACAAGGTCCGGGGCATGGACATCACGATCACGACGACGGCGATCGACGATAAGGCGGGCAAGGCGCTTCTCACGGCCTTCAGTTTCCCGTTCCGCAAGTAACTTTCTACCGACCGCACAGACGCAGTTCGCAAAGGTAACGGCAATGGCCAAGACCAATATGCTGGAGCGCGAGAAACGCCGCCTGGCGCTCGCCAAGAAGCATGCCTCGAAGCGCGCCAAGCTCAGGGAGCTGATCCGCGATCCGCGCAGCTCGCCGGAGCAGCGTGTCGCCGCGCAGGAGACCCTGCAGAAGCTGCCGCGCGATTCGAATCCGAACCGCCAGCGCAACCGTTGCTCGGTGACCGGTCGCTCGCGCGGCGTGTACCGCAAATTTGGCCTGGCGCGCACCAAGCTGCGCGAGGCCGCGAACCGCGGCGAACTTCCGGGTTTGACCAAGGCGAGCTGGTGAGGGCGCGTTCATGAGCATGACCGATCCGATTTCCGACTTCATTACGCGCATCCGCAACGCCCAGAGCGCGCGCAAGCCCGACGTTAGCTGTTCGAGCTCCAAGGCGAAGCTCGCGATCGCGCAGGTGCTGCGCGACGAGGGCTACATCGCGGGCTTCGCGACCGCCGCTGACGGTGGCAAGACGACCCTGACGGTGCAGCTCAAGTACCACGACGGCCGTCCGGTCATCGACCGCATCGAGCGCGTCAGCCGCCCGGGCCTGCGCTCGTACCGCGGCAAGGCCGCGCTCCCGAAGGTGCTCGGGGGCCTCGGTATTGCGATTGTGTCGACCTCGCAGGGTGTCATGACCGACCGTGCCGCGCGCGCCGCGGGTCATGGCGGCGAAGTCCTGTGCGTGGTCTCCTGAGGAACGCGACATGTCCAGAGTTGCAAAGAAACCCGTAGACCTGCCGCAGGGCGTGACGGCGACCGTCACCCCGGCGAACGTCACGCTCAAGGGTGCCAAGGGCTCGCTGTCCGTCGCGCTGATCGAGGGTCTCTCGGTCGCGCAGGACAAGCAGACGCTGACCGTGCAGGTCGGCTCGCCGGCCCTGCGCCCGATCGGCGGCGCCGTGCGCGCGCACCTCGCGAACATGGTGGTCGGCGTCACGAAGGGCTTCGAGCGCAAGCTCGAACTCGTCGGCGTCGGCTACCGCGCGTCGGTTCAGGGCAAGGTCCTCAATCTCACGCTCGGGTTTTCGCACCCGGTCGTATACGCGGTGCCCGAGGGCATCACGATCGAGACGCCGAGCCAGACGGAGATTCTCGTCAAGGGACTGGACTGCCAGAAGGTGGGCCAGGTCGCCGCCGAGATCCGCGGCTACCGGCCGCCCGAGCCCTACAAGGGCAAGGGCGTGCGCTACGCCGGCGAGAAGATCGAGCTCAAGGAAGCCAAGAAGAAGTAGGCCGCCATGAAGAAGCACATCGACAAGAAGGGTACGCGCCTGCGGCGCGCCACCCGTACCCGGGCGAAGATCCGCGAGTTGCGCGTTGCGCGCCTCACGGTGCATCGCACGCCCCAGCACATGTATGCCCAGGTCATCGACGACGCGGGCGGCAGGGTGCTCGCGAGCGCATCGACCGTGCAGGCCGCCGTCAAGGAAGGCCTGAAGGCGACCGGCAACGTTGCCGCTGCCGCCGCGGTTGGCAAGGCGATCGCCGAGCGCGCCAAGGCCGCGGGCATCACGACGGTTGCATTTGATCGGGCGGGTTTCCGCTATCACGGCCGCGTCAAAGCGCTGGCCGACGCCGCCCGCGAGGGCGGGCTGGTTTTCTAACAGGTTTTAGGCAGGGATTTCACCATGGCGAGACCCGAGAAGACGTCCAGCGGCGACGACCTGATCGAGAAGCTGGTTGCGGTCAACCGCACGGCCAAGGTCGTGAAGGGAGGCCGGCAGTTCGGCTTCACCGCGCTCACTGTCGTCGGCGATGGCGCCGGCAAGGTGGGATTTGGCTACGGCAAGGCGCGTGAAGTGCCGACTGCCATTGCCAAGGCGATGCAGCAGGCGCGCAAGAACATGCTCACCGTGCCGCTGCGCGAGGAGTCGATCCACTACGCGATCAAGGGTGCGCACGGCACGACGCGCGTCTACATGCAGCCCGCCTCGAGCGGTACGGGCGTCATCGCCGGTGGCGGCAT
>CAYNCY010000232.1:0-6222 GCA_964395195.1 uncultured Steroidobacteraceae bacterium | reverse complement strand
TGCGCCCGCCACCGAGCGCGTACTCGACGCGTCCGAGCTGCGAGAAGCCGAGGTTGCCGCCCTCACCGACCACGCGGCAGCCGAGCTCGCGCCCGTCGACCCGAAGACCGTCGTTGGCACGATCGCCGACCGCGGCGTGCGTCTCGGCGCTAGACTTCACGTAAGTGCCGATGCCGCCATTCCAGAGGAGGTCCACTTTGAGCCGCAGGATCGCGCGGATCACCTCGTTGGGGGGCACTGCGTCCGCGCTGATGCCAAGCAGCGCCTTCGCCTCGCGCGTCAGCTTGATCGACTTGTCGGCGCGCGACCAGATGCCACCGCCCGCGGAGAGAAGTGACTGGTCGTAGTCGGCCCACGAGGAGCGCGGCAGCTTGAAGAGGCGCTCGCGCTCGCGGAAGCTCCGCGCCGCATTCGGCGTCGGGTCGATGAAGATGTGCTGGTGGTTGAACGCGGCGACGAGGCGCGCGCACTTCGAGCGCAGCAGCCCGTTGCCGAACACGTCTCCCGACATGTCGCCAATGCCGGTGACGGTGAAGGGCTCGGTCTGCGTGTCGATACCCATCTCGCGAAAGTGCCGCTTGACGCACTCCCAGGCGCCCCGCGAGGTGATCGCGATCTTCTTGTGGTCGTAGCCGGCCGAGCCGCCGGAGGCGAAGGCATCGCCCAGCCAGAAACGGTACTCGGCCGAGATGCCATTGGCGATGTCGGAGAAGGTTGCGGTGCCCTTGTCGGCGGCGACGACGAGGTACGGATCGTCACCGTCGCGGCGCACGAGATCCGGTGGCGGGACGATCGCGCCGTCGACGATGTTGTCGGTGAGGTCGAGGAGGCCGCGGATGAAGTCCTGGTAGCAGGAGATCACCTCGCGCTGCGCCGCGTCGCGCGCCGTGGGCAGCCGCCGGCAGACGAAGCCGCCCTTGGCGCCGACCGGCACGATCACCGTGTTCTTGACGTTCTGCGCCTTCATGAGGCCGAGGACCTCGGTGCGGAAATCCTCGTAGCGGTCCGACCAGCGCAGGCCGCCGCGCGCGACACGCCCCTTCCTGAGGTGCACACCCTCGACGCGCGGCGCATACATCCAGATCTCGAACATCGGCCGGGGCTCCGGCACGCCCGGCACGCGCGCGGAATCGATCTTGATCGAGAGGTACGGCTTCGGCTCGCCATCGATGGCGCGCGTCTGGAAGTAGTTGGTGCGCAGCGTCGCGTCGATCGCGGCGCGAAATGCCCGGAGGATGCGGTCCTCATCGAGCCGCGCAACGGCCGCGAGGTCCGCATCGAGCTCGCGGCGCAGGCGCGCCGCAGCCGAGTCGCGCTGCTTCGCCTTGATGGCGGGATCGAACTGCGTGACGAAGAGGCGCGCGAGGCGCTCCGCGGTGCGCGCATTCGCCACCAGCACGCTCTCCATATACGGCTGGCTGAACGGGATGCCGGTCTGCAGCAGCCACCGGCAGTAGGCGCGCAGGAGCGCCGTCTCCCGCCAGCTGAGCCGCGCGCCGAGGACGAGGCGGTTGAAGCCGTCGTTCTCCGCGCGACCGAGCCAGAGCGCCGTGATCGCCTTGGTGATGCGCTCGCCATCGACCGCGAGGTCGAGGCCGGCGCCGCCGACGACCTCGAGTTCGAAGTCCTGGATCCAGCGCGGCGCTTCGCCCACGACGGAGAGCTGGTAGGGACGCTCGCTGATGAGCCTGAGCCCCAGGTTCTCGAGCGTCGGCAGAACGTCCGAGATCGCCTTCGGTTCCTGGCGCTGGTAAAGCTTGAGATTGAGTTGGCTCTTGGATGCGCCCGCGCGCCGGTAGAGGCGCAGGTGCAGCCGCTCGGGCGCGGCGGCGAGCGCCTCGAGTGCGCGAAAGTCCGTAACCGCCTCGGCGGCCGGCGTGTCTTCCTCGTAGGCGATCGGCAGGCCCCGGCCGTAGCGCTCGACGAGCTTGATGGCCTCGGCCTCGTCGTGTGCGGCGCCGAGCGCCTCGCGCAGGCCGTCCTGCCAGGTGAGTACGGCGTCGGCGATCTGGCGCTCGATCACGGCCGGCTCGGGTGCCTTGCTGCCCTCGGGCGTGCGTACGATGAGGTGCACGCGCGCAAGCACGGACTCCGAGAGCTGCACCGTCGATTCGATCGCGGTCGCGCCGTACGCGGCGCGTACGATTGCCTCGATGCGGCGGCGCACCTCGGTGCTGTAGCGATCGCGCGGCACGTACAGGAGGCACGACCAGAAGCGGTGGAAGCCGTCGCGGCGCGCGAACAGGCGCACCTGCTGGCGGTCGTAGAGGTTTACGATGCCGCGCACGATCGGGATCAGGTCCTCGGTCGAGGCCTGGAAGAGCTCATCGCGCGGATAGGTCTCGAGTACGTGCAGTACCGCCTTGCCGTCGTGGCTCTGCGGCGCGAGGCCGAAGTGCGCGATGACCTTCTGCACCTTGTGCCGCAGGACCGGGATGTCGCGCGGGCTCCTGCTGTATGCGGTCGAGGTCCAGAGCCCCACGAAGCGATGCTCGCCGTTGACTTCGCCCTGGGCGTCGAAGGTCTTGACCCCGACGTAATCCAGGTACGTCGCGCGGTGCACGGTCGCGACGGTGTTGGCCTTGGTGATCACGAGGAGCACCTTGTCGCGCGCGTGCGCGCGCACCTCGCCCGTCAGCGTCGTTGAGCGCGCGGGATGGCCGGGGCGGCCCGGGCGAAGCAGCCCAAGGCCCGATTTCGGGTCCGGCACGAGCCGGTCGCTCGCGCGGCCGCGCTCGAGGCGGTAGTAGCGGCTGCCCAGGAACGTGAAATGGTTGTCGGCCATCCACTCGAGGAGTGCGCGCGCCTCGAGGATCTCGGTCGATGCGAGCGGCAGCGGTTCCGTCTCGAGGCTGGCGGCGAGGTCCTGCGCACGCCGGCGCATCGCGACCCAGTCGACGACCGCGGAGCGCACGTCATCGAGGACCGCCGTGAGGCGCGCCTCGAGTGCGCGAAGCGCAACGGGATCCGTCTCGCGATCGACCTCGACCATCTGCCAGGATTCGGGATGCGAGCCCGCGGCGCCGGGTTCGGCGAAGCCCTTCAGGCGTCCGCGCCGGTCCCGAAGCGTATCCATGACCGGGTGCACGATCAGGTGGACGGAGAGGCCGGCCTGGTTCGCCGCGATGCCGAGCGAGTCCACGAGGAAGGGCATGTCGTCGCAGACGATCGTGACGACGGTGTGTTCGGAGCGAAAGCCGTCGCGCTCGGGGTCAGGGTTGAAGACGCGGACGACCGGCTTGCCCGGACGGCGCGAGCTGCCGGTGGCGAGGTGGCTGAGGGCGGCAGCGGCGAGTGCGGCGGGGCCGCGCGCCCTCAGTTCCTCGTCCGCGACGCCGCGGTAGTAGCGGCGCACGAACGCATCCGTCGACTTGTGCTCGGCCGTCTTGGTGCGCGCGCGTGCCGCGCGCACGATGTCTTCGATCAGCCGCAGGCGACTGGCTGGAACCTTGCCGAGCATGGTCATTCCCTCAAAGTGCGAGTCAGTAACGGATCGCGCGGCGTCTTCTTGTCGGTATCCGGCCGCGCATCACCCTGGATGCGCGCCGGGCGCAGCTGGCGCGCCCGGCGTTGCAGTTCAGTGAGGAGGCGATCAAGGTTGGCGCGGGCGCGGGACGAGAGGCCGCGCAGCACCGCGTCCTCGTAGGCGAGCGCCCACGGCTCGACCTCCTCGTACACGGCCATGCCCTTCGGCGTCAGTCGCAGGCGCGAACGGCGCCGGTCGGCTTCCTCGACGGTGCGCTCGACGCGCCGGCCGCGAACGAGCGCCGCGACCGCACGACTCACCGCGACCTTGTCCATCGCTGTGCGCTCGGCGACCTGCGCGGAGGAGAGTCCGGGGGAGCGGGCGAGCACGGCGACGATGCGCCACTCAGGGATCGAGAGCTCAAAGCGCTCTGCGTACGCGCTCGACAGCGCCGCGCTCATGGTGTTAGCGAGCACCGAGAGCCGGTAGGGCAGGAACCGCTCGAGCTCGAGGGCCCGCGGCGGGTCGAGAGCGGGCGCAGGGGTCGCGGGCTTCACCATTGGTTGCAATTGTAACCAAGAACACCGGCGTCGGGCCGCTCAGCAGTGGTGGGGCCTCGCCAGGTAATCGTGCGACTGCATCTCGGCCAGCCGGCTTATCGTCCGGCGGAACTCGAACCTGAGCCGCTCGCCATGATACAGCGCCTCGGGAGCGGCGGCGGCCGACACCACCAATTTCACGCCACGTTCATAGAACTCATCGACGAGCGCAATTAGGCGCCGCGCCGCGTCCTCGTGCTCGGCGTCGAGCACGGGCACGTTGGCAAGGAAGACCACCTGGAACTGGTTGGCGATCTCGATGTAGTCGGAGGTCGCGCGCGGCCCTTCGCACAGCTCCTGGAACTCGAACCAGATGGCGCCCGCGGCGCGTCGGCGCACTGCGATCGGGCGGCCGCCGATTGTGATCGCGCCGCCCTCGGTGCCGGCTTCGCCCGTGATCGCCTCGAAGCGCTGCAGCAGGAACGCATCGCTATCCTCCGCGTGCGCCGTGAGATAGAGCGGCGCGCGCTTCAGTTGCCGGAGGCGATAGTCCGCCGCGCCATTGACTTCGACCACCACGGTCGAACTCTCGAGGAGCGCGATGGCGGGCAGGAAGCGGCTCCGCTGCAGGCCGTCCTTGTAGAGGCCGGCCGGCGGGACGTTCGAGGTGAAGCAGAGCGTGACTCCGCGCGAGGTGAGTGCGCGAAAGAGCCCGGCGAGCAGCATCGCGTCCGCGATGTCGCTGACGTAGAGCTCATCGAAGCAGAGCACGCGGATCGCGCGCGCGAGGTCCGCGCCGATCCGCTCGAGTGGATCGGCCACTTCCTCGGCGCGCAGCACCTCGAGCCGGGCATGCACTTCCTGCATGAAGCGGTGGAAGTGCGCGCGTCGCGCCGGCACCTCGAGCGATGAGTAGAAGAGGTCGAGCAGCAGCGTCTTGCCCCGGCCGACACCGCCCCACAGGTAGACACCCGGGATCGGCCGGCGTGCCGGCGCGCGTCCGATCGCGACGCGCAGTCTCCACAGGAAGCGGCGCTCGCGGCGCTCGGCGCGCTTCAAGCGCGCGCGCAGCTGCTCGAGGCGCGCGATCGCCTCGAGCTGCGCGGGATCGGGCGTGTAGCCGAGTCGCTGGAAGTCGCGCCGGTAGGGGTCGGGAAGCGGCATCAGCGCGGTCGGTACGGTGCGTCGGGCGGCGTCGCCGTCACGGACGGGACTTCAAACCGGGGGCTCGGTGCTGGCGACGCTAGGGCGCGTCTTGATGGCGTTCCAGAACGTCTGGATCTCCGGCCGCGACGTGCCGAGATCGAGGTGCTTCAACCGAAAGCCGAGGTAGCCGATCGCGACGGCGGATGAGATCTGGGCGAGGTCGAAGGGCTCATCGGCGGACTTGAGCTCCCGCGCGAGCGCCTCGACGCTGCGGCGGATCGCATCCGTGGCGCGCGCCTGTGCGCTCGCCGATTGCTCGGCCGGCGGCCGGCGACTCTCGAGGACCATACCGACGGCGGCATCGAGGATGCCGTCGCAGAGCGCCTGCCGACGGAGCACCAGCCAGCGGGGCATGCCGTCGTAGGGGATCAACGGGCTCGCCGGCACGAGTGAATCGAGGTACTCGCAGATGACGGGGCTGTCGTAGAGCGCGGTTCCGTCCGCGAGGATGAGCACGGGCACCTTGCCGAGCGGATTCGCGCCGATCACGGGTGTGGGGTCGGGCCAGGGAATGGCGCTGACGATCTCGACGCGTTCGCCGAGTCCCTTCTCGAGCGCGACGATCCGCGCCTTGCGCGCATAGGGCGACGTGGGTGAGTAGAGGAGCTTCATCATCGCGGTTCCCCGGTGGCGCCGTCGGTCGGGCGCGGCGGCGAGCGTCGGATCATGCCTCTCGCGGCCGACCGCCGTCCACGCGTACCGGGGCGCGGGCGCTCAGGTCGTCGGCGGCGCCGGCACCGGCGTATCAAGATCGATGCGGCACAGCTCGAAGCCGCGCCGGAAATCGCGCACGTGCTTCGTCATCCAGAGGCGTGCGGTGACGGCATCGCGCGCCTCGATCGCGGCGAGGAGCTGCGCTTGCGCTTCGGCGATGCGATTGCGGGCGGGTGGCGCGGCGTCGATCACGACCCGAAGCGCCGCCTCGAGCAGCAGCAGGAGCGGCTCCTGCATCAGGGGCAGCACGCGGTTGCCGGTCGCATTCGCGACCGCCCGGAAAAAGCCGCCGACGCC
>CAYNCY010000231.1:0-6226 GCA_964395195.1 uncultured Steroidobacteraceae bacterium | reverse complement strand
CAGCCGGCGGGCGTGAGCTTCGCTCGCCGGCTGCGCTTCGGGCGCAGTACGTTCCTGCGCGAGCAGGAGCTTGACGCGCGCAATGGCTTTCTCGAATCGCTCGTCGTCGAAGGGTTTCAGGATGTAGTCGACCGCCTCGACATCGAAGGCCCCAACCGCGTAGTCAGAGAACGCCGTGACGAAGATGACGAATGGCGTGACACCGCGCGCATCGAAATACTTCAGGAGTTCGAATCCATCCTGCTCCGGCATGCGCACGTCGAGCAGAACGAGGTCCGGCACGACACCGGAATCGAGGCGCGTGCAATCGGCGACCGAGGAGAACTCGCCGATGATCCGGACATCGGCATCGCGCGCCAGCAGTCGGCGCAAGCGCTGGCGCGCGATCGGTTCGTCGTCGACGATGACGACTGAAAGCGACTCGGAGCCGAGCGGATTCACATTCACCGCGACCATGGCCAGAGTCTAGAAGGTGCGATGGCATTCGCCAATTGAGGCCCTGCACGGGTCGCAGGCGGGATCGCCAGCGGCACGAGCGGCTCCGAAATGACGACGAAATGCCGGGCTCCCGCCTGCGCGCGTGCCGCCGCCGCGCTGCGGCGCAGCGCACCCGCCGCCGGGCTGCTGGCCGGTGCGGTAGCCAGGGCGTCGCACACTCCATGTCGCCCAACCCCTTGATCCTGCAGCCCTGCCACGCGCCGCGACACGGTTGCCGGTGTCACGGCCGAGGCCCGTCGCCGGCCAACAACGGGTCGCCCGAGTTCACGGGCCCCGCGATCTGTGACGCAGGCAACGCGGGCCTGCAATCGGTCGCGCGTACGATCGTCCGGCGTCGCGCCCCGCCGGAGCGCGCCTCGGTCGCCGGAGGTCCTCGATGAATGATCCCCGTGACACTGCCAAGGACCGCACATCGATCCTGGGGCCCACGATTCAGTTCAAGGGCGAGCTTTCGGCCGAGGAGGACCTGGTCATCCACGGCAGGATCGAAGGTTCGATCGTGCACAAGCAGCGGCTCACGATTGGACGCGAGGGCACTGTCCACGCGTCGATCGACGCGCAGTCCGTCGTGATCGACGGCGCGGTCGAAGGCAACGTGCGCGCGGAGAAGTCCGTCGCAGTCAGGGAGACGGCGCGAGTGACCGGAAACATCTCCGCGCCCGGCGTGACAATCCTGCAAGGCGCGCAGTTCAACGGCAACGTCGACATGAGCGGCGGGAAGGCCTTGAAAGCCGTTTCGCCCGGCGAGGCGCTGGCAATGCGCCGGCCCACGTCAGGCGGCTGAAGCGGAGCGCGCACGCGAATGAGCTGGTTCAAGAGTTCCACCCCCGGAGACGCCCCGATGAATGCCTCCGACTTGGAAGCGCGCGCCGCACGCGGCTCGTCGCTCGATCCGCGCCTCGCCGAATTTGACGTGAAACCGGCCGCCGTACCGGCCACCGTACGCGCGGAAGCCAAGGTGGCGATCGAACCGACGCCCGCGACCGAACCCAAGAGTGGCGGTTCGGTCATCGGCGCAACCCTCCGATTCAAGGGCGAGCTGCGCGCGGACGAGGATTTCGTGCTGCAAGGCCGGATCGAAGGTTCGATCCACCACACGCAAAACCTCACCATCGGCACGGACGGCGTCGTGAAGGGTGACTCGCGCGCACGTTGCATCGTGGTCGACGGCACGATCGAGGGGGATCTCTACGCGCTCGAGTCGATCCAGATCCGCGCCACGGCCCGCGTGCAGGGCAACCTGCTTGCGCCGCGCGTCGCAATCGCCGACGGCGCGACGTTCAACGGCAAGGTAGACATGGCCAGCGCCGCGCGCGCCGCGCGCAACATCGTGGAGCGCCAGTCGACCCACGTGCTCGATGACAAGTCGGTCGACCAGGTGCTCGGCGCCGGCGTGAAGGGCGCGTCGGCTCCGTCGTAGTACCCGCCCGTCGCGCTAGCGACGCGCCGGATCGTAGCCGTCCGTGAGCGTGCTCAGAAACGCGACCAGAGCGTCGATGTCGGCGTCTGTTATCGAGGGCTCGCTCCCGGCCGCACCACCGAAGGGCACATCCATCTCGACGTTTCGCCGGTAGTCCGGCGGCAGGTCGTCGAACTTCCGTACCGCACCGTCGGAACCGCGCGGATACCAGTTTTCCGGCCTCGTATCGCGCTCGGCGTAGAAGCGCACGGCGTCCTTGAGCGTGCGCGCGTAGCCGTTGTGATAGAAGACCCGCCGCGTAGCGACGTTGCGAAGTGACGGCGTCCGGAACATCCCGCAGTACGCCGTGTGCGCAGCGAGGTCGGCGCGCATCGGGCCGCAGAGGCCGAGGTCGAAGTAGCCGGCGTCCGCGTTCGCGGGCACGGCGGAGTTCCGCGGCACACCCAGCGCGACGTAGCCGAAGTCCGTGAACTGCGGAAACGCGCCCGACCGGATGCCACTCGGGTGGCAGTGCTCGCAGTTCCCTTGTGCGGGGTTCGTGAACACCTGGCGCCCGCGCTCCTCCTCTGCCGTGAGCGTGACCTGCCCACGCAGCCAGGCGTCGTATTTGCTCGAATACGGGTAAAAGTCGCCCGGAGTCTGCGTATATACCTCGAGCGCCAGCAGCACGCCGTTCATGGCAACCGCAGGATCGTCGAAGAAGTGCGCCCCGAATGCTGCGGTGAACTCCGCCGCATACGGGGTCGCCCGTACGCGGCGAACGACCTCGGCGTCGCTGCCGTTCGCCATCTCGCGCGGCGAAAGGAGCGGCAGCCGCGCCTGATCGTGCACGGTCGCGGCTCGCCCGTCCCAGGTGCGACCGCCAGCCGGGCCCTGGTCCTCGCTGTCGTTGCCGTCGTCGTCGAAGAAATGCTCCGTGAACGGCGGCACCGTCTGCGTGTATCTGAGCGAGGGCACGGCCCGAAATCCGGGCGACCGTCCATCGACTCCCGCGAGTTGCACCGGCTGGTCGTTGGCCGGACCGAAGGCGCGCGACGGATCGTGGCACGTGCTGCAGGCCGTCGCTCCCGACGCCGAGAGCGACGGATCCATGAAGACCTGACGGCCAAGTGCAGCCAATGTCGTGAGCGGCGGTCGCTTCTCGTAGGCAGTCGCGTAGAACGGGGTCGGCTTCGTATCGGCGTGCGCGACGCCCGTCGCCGCGTGCAGCAGTGACCACGTGGCGAGCGCCGCGAAGGCGCGGCAACGCGTGCGGACGGCAGCGTCGCGAACGTGCGGCATGGCTCGATCAATGCCCTCGAATGCGGTTACCGGGGACGTGAGCGTAGCGGCCGTGCCGCCTCCGATTCAACAGGAAAGGGAAGCGTCACACGCGTGTCACCTCTCCGTCACCCGCGCGGCCGAAACTCGGCGCTCCCCCGCCTCATCCACAGGGACACCGTCCATGAAATCGCCCCTCTCCATCCGCGTCGCGGCGCTTCTGTCTGGCGCCGCTCTCGTTGCCGTCGCTCCGACGGTCCTGGCCGACGACCATCGGGATCGCGACGTCACCGAGGCGCTGCGCCACGACGTCGACACGATCGTCGTCATCTACGCCGAGAACCGCGCCTTCGACAACGTCTACGGGCACTTCCCGGGCGCGCGCGGGCTCGACGAGGTGATCGACCGGAACGGGCACCCGCGCCCCGCCTACATCCCGCAAAAGGATCGTGACGGCTCGGTGCTCGCGACCCTTCCACAGACCTGGGGCGGCGTGACGGCGGCGGGCTGGACGCCGGTCGTGCCGCAGGCCGCGAGCGCGGGTCTCCCCAACGCGCCGTTTGAGATCGAGACGGCATTCTCGCCCGCGACCGGAATTGAGCTCGCAACGTCGACGGTGACGCGCGACCTCTATCACCGGTTCTACGAGAACCAGATGGAGATCAACGGCGGCAAGAACGACGCGTTTGCCGCGTGGGCCGATGCCGGCGGCCTGACGATGGGGCATTTCGACAACAGCGGCTCGCGCCTCTATGCGCTCGCGCGTCGGTACACGCTCGCTGACAATTTCTTTGCGGGCGCCTTCGGCGGGTCCTTCCTCAATCATCAGTACCTGATCTGCGCTTGCGCACCTGTCTACCCGAATGCGGACGCGCCGCCGACGGGAGCCCACCCGACGATCGCGGTCCTCGATACGGATGCGAGCGGCGGCTACCTTCCGCGCCTGACCACGAAGCCGACGTCCCCGGCCTCCGCGCTCGACGGACCACCGGTGTACGTGCTGAGTGGCAACATCGCACCGGTGAACTATTTCGGCGACGGCCAGTTCCACGCGGTCAATACCATGCAGGCGCCCTACCAGCCGAGCGGCAATGCGCCCGTGGATGCGAGCGGCACGGACCTGCTCTACGCGAACCCGGCTGCGGCGACGACGCTGCCGCCGCAGACGGCGACCAACATCGGTGACCTCCTGAGTCACCGCGGCGTCAGCTGGAAGTGGTACGCGGGATCGTGGAACGCGGCACTGGCCGACGGCACGCAGCCGCCGGCGGCGGCGCGCACGGTCATCTACACGCCCTCCACGCCGCGCGCGAGCCCCGACTACCAGGCGCACCACGCACCGTTCAACTATTTCGCGAACTTCGACCCGGTCGCGCACCCGACATCGCGCGCCGAGCACCTGCAGGACTACAACGACCTCGTCGCCGACGCCGCAGCCGGCACGCTGCCCGCTGTCGCGTTCTACAAGCCGCAGGGCAATTTCAACCAGCACGAAGGGTACGCGAATCTCGATGACGGCGACGCTCACATCGCCGGACTGATCGAAAAACTGCAGCAGAGCCCGCAGTGGAAGCACATGGTGATTGTCGTGACGTACGACGAGTTCGGCGGAGTCTGGGATCACGTCTCGCCCCCGGCCGGCGACCTGCTGGGGCCCGGAACGCGCATTCCGGCGCTCGTGATCTCGCGTTATGCCAAGCACGGCTTCGTCGACCACACGCAATACGACACGGCGTCGATCCTGCGACTGATCACCCGGCGCTTCGACCTGCCGACGCTGGCGGGAGTGAAGGTCCGGGACCAGGCGTTGCGCGCGCACGGCGAGCGCCCGATGGGCGACCTGACGAATGCACTCGAGTTTGGTCGCGAGCGCTATTGATGCGGACTCGCCGCGGCCGCCACGCGCGGCCGCGGCGAGGGCAGCCGAATCAGTGTGCGCCGGGGCCGAGCAGAATCGGCGCCGAGATGTCGCAGGTACTGCAGCCGAAGAATCCAGCGAGCCCGGGCTGTCCGGCGAATCCGAGATACGCGCCGATCCCGAAGACGTCCTCCAGCGTGCGCAGCAACGAGTAGTGATTGAACGGCGTTGCCGATTCGGTGCCCGGCGTCAGGAATGGCGACAACAGCACCGCGCCGACGCGCTCCCCACCGAAATCCTGGTAGGTGTAGCGAACCCCGTCCTCGACGGACGATTGCGGGAACGGCGCCAGGTTGGGGCCGGGTTGCTGGCCGCAGCAGGACTGGCCGGCGTAGATGAATTCGCGCGCCCCGCTTGCCGTCTTCGCCTCCCGCACGTCCCCTTCATCGAAGGTGACTATCAGAAGGCCGTCCTTCTGGTACGCCGGCGACGCGAGGATCGCGGGCACCCACTGCTGCAGGAAGCGATCCGCCGACACGAGGCCACCGGGCTGCCCGTCGACACACGGCGAATCGTGCCCGTCGTTGCAGAGGTTGGGCGCGATGAACACGAGGTTGGGAGTGGTCTGCTCGGCGGCAAGATCCGCCGCGAGCGCACCAAGGTTTACGACCGACGTCGCGCAGGCCGGTGAGTCGATGATGGAGTGGAAGTAGACGAACGGGTTGTGGCGCGCCGCGTATTGGTCGCCGAGCGGGACGGCGACGGAAGGCGCCTGCGCGGACTGCGTCGGATCCTTGGCGTTCACGGGCGGATGACCGCACGTGGCCGACTCGCGGTTCGGATCGTTGCCCATGTCCTCGAGGTAGGCGCGCCAGCTGAAGCCGTTCGCGACCAGCTGGTCGGCGAGCGTCTTGACGGACACCGGATACACGCAACCCCGTCCGATCGCCTGGCCGTCCGCCGTGACACCGGTCTGCGCGAAGTCCGCGAACACCTCGCAGTCGTTGCGGGTCTCCGGGGTCGCGCCCTGACCGCTGATCATTGCGAGGTAGTTGTCGAGGCTGTCGTGGCCGGTCGCGTAGTAGTGACTGAGCAGCACTCCCTGGCGCGTCAGCGCGCGCGCGAGATACGGCGCAGGTGAGCCGGGGCCGAAGGACTGCTCGAAACCCTCATTCTCGAGGACGATGATG
>CAYNCY010000230.1:0-6247 GCA_964395195.1 uncultured Steroidobacteraceae bacterium | reverse complement strand
CCCCCGACACCGGGGTGATCGCCTGGACGAGCGTCGCGGACGAGACGCCGGTCAGGTCATCGGGCGGAATTGCGAGCAGGCGCAGCGCACCCGACATCACATTCGAGAAGACGGGAGCCGAGACGTCGCCACCGTGGTGGACGCCGCCGGTCGGCTCGTCGATGACGACCACCGCGGCGAGGCGCGGGTTGCTCGCCGGTACCAAGCCCGCGAACACGGCCATGTACTTGTCGCTCGAGTAGCCGCCGGCGGTCGACTTGAAGGCGGTGCCCGTCTTGCCGGCAACGCGGTAGCCGTGGATCGCGGCGAGCGGCGCCGTGCCATCTGCCGTGACGACATGCTCGATCAGGTGGACGACGTCGCGGCTCACTTGGGCATCGAGCACGCGCTCGCCGACCGGCGCAGTCTCGAGACGGCGGAAGCTGAGCGGACGACGAATGCCACCGGCGCCCAAGGTCGTGTAAGCCTGGGCGAGCTGCAGCGGCGTCACCGAGATGCCGTAGCCGTAGGCGAGCGTCGCGACGCTGATGTCACGCCAGTGCGAGTAGTGCGTCAGCAAACCCGCCGACTCGCCGGGGAAGCCGCTTGCCGACACCTGACCGAAGCCGAGCGCATTGAGCGTGTCCCAGATCGCCGCCTTGTCGAGCGACAGGGCGACATGCGTCATGCCGACGTTCGAGGACTTCGCGAGGATCGTCGCGAGGTCGATCGTGCCCCAGTTGTGTGGGTCCTCGATGACCTTGGTGCCGACCTTGATGAAGCCGGGGTTCGTGTCGACGAAGCTGTTCGCCTTGTACTTGCCGGAGGCGAGCGCCACCGCGATCACGAACGGCTTCACCGAGGAGCCGGGCTCGAGGATGTCGGTCGCGGCGCGGTTGCGATAGCGCGCAACCTCGAACTGGGTGCGATCGTTCGGGTTGAACGATGGCTGGTTGACCATCGCCAGCACTTCGCCGGTACGGATGTCCACGACCATCACCGAGCCCGAACGCGCATTGAACTCGCGGATCGCGGTCTTGAGTTCGCGATAGGCGAGGTACTGGATCCTGAGGTCGATGCTGGTGACGAGCTGCTCGCCCGGGCGCGCCGCGCGCACGCTGTCGACGTTCTCGACGACGCGGCCCATGCGGTCCTGGATCACGCGCTTGAGTCCGTCCTCGCCCGCGAGCTTCTGCTCGTAGGCGAGCTCGAGTCCTTCCTGGCCCTGATCGTCGGCGCCAGTGAAGCCGAGCAAGTGGCCCGTGACCTCACCCGCCGGGTAGAAGCGCCGGTACTCGCGCTGCAGGTACACGCCCGGGATGCCGAGCGCCTTGATGCGCGCGGCTTCGTCCGGCTGCATCTGCTTGGCGAGTACCAGGTACTGGAGTTCGAGGCTCGAGGTCACGCGTCGCGTCAGCCACTCGCGATCGCGGGACAGCGCCTTGGCGAGGCGCGGGATCTGGTCCGGAACAGCGGCGAGTTCCGACGGATTCACCCAGATGGTGTCGACCGGCGTCGATACGGCGAGCGGCTCGCCGAAGCGATCGACGATCGCGCCGCGATGCGCCGGAATCTTCGCGGTACGCATGAAGCGCTCCGCGCCCTGGTTGGCATAGAAGTCGTGCCGGACGATCTGCATGTCGATGGCGCGCGCGACGATGCCGAGCGCGACCAGGCCAATGGCGCCGAGCACCCACCAGCCGCGGAGTCGAAACTGGCGCGCGGCACTCTGCGCTTCCGTGCGTTTCCACTTCATGGCTGGACGATCTTCACGTCGGTGGCGCTCGGCGTCGTCATCTTGAGCTGGCGGTTCGCGACCTGTTCGACGAAACCGTGCGCGCTCCAGGCGCTCTGCTCGAGCTGCAGACGACCCCACTCGATGTTGAGGCGATCGCGCTCGCCATTCAGGTGCTCGAGCTCGACGAAGAGCGTGCGTGCTTCGTGCTTGACGTAGATGACGCCGGCGGCCGTCGCGAGCACGGCGGCCCAGAGCGCCACGACAGCGATGGTCTGCATGCGCGAGTTCATGCGCGCAGCTTCTCGGCGACGCGCAGCACGGCGCTGCGCGCGCGCGGATTCGCGGCGATCTCGGTCTCAGCCGGGTGGATCGCCTTGCCGACGAGGCCGAGCCGCGGCTGCGCGGCGAGCGGCGCGTTGGGCAGGCCCCGCCACATCGGATCGCCCTCGGCGTGGCGGCGCATGAAGCGCTTCACCGGCCGGTCCTCGAGCGAGTGAAAGCTGATCACCGCGAGGCGGCCGCCGACGCCGAGCGCCGCGAGCGCCGCATCGAGGCCGCGCTCGAGGAGGTCGAGCTCGCCGTTGACGCGGATGCGCAGCGCCTGGAACGTACGCGTCGCCGGATGCTTGCCGGCTTCGCGCATGCGGGCGGGTACCGCGTCCGCGATCGCGCCCGCGAGCGCCGCGGTCGTCGTCAGCGGCGCGACAGACCGCGCGGCCACGACGGCACGCGCGATGCGCCGTGCCAGGCGATCCTCACCGTAGGAGGCGATCACGTCGCCGAGCTCCCGCTCCGACGCGGTCGCGACGAAGTCCGCCGCGCTCGGGCCGCTGCCGGGATCCATGCGCATGTCGAGCGGTCCGTCGCGCATGAAGCTGAAGCCGCGCGCCGGATCATCGAGCTGCGGCGAGGAAACGCCGAGGTCGAGGAGGATGCCATCAGCGCTGCCGGGCGCCACGAATTCCGGGAGCCGGTCGAAGGTTGCGTGCTGGATCTCAACGCGCGGGTCGCCGCCAAATTCGCGTTGGGCGCTCGCGATGGCCTCAGGATCTCTATCGACGACAACCAGCTTCCCCTCAGATCCCAGGCCCGCGAGGACTGCCCGCGAATGGCCGCCCCTTCCAAACGTTCCGTCGACGTACGTGCCGTCCGCCCGCACTGCCAGCGCCGCGACAGCTGCCTCAAGTAGCACCGGCGCATGCGCCGGCACGGCAGCCTTGGCCACGCGGACACCCGTTTCAAAACTCGTTGCGTCGCGACGTGCACCGCGACGCTCGTGCTGCCATCGCTACAGCGACAGCGATTCAAGGTCCGCGGGCAGTTCGGCGGGCAGCTCTTCGTCCGCGAGCCACTCGTCACGCCGCTGCGTCCAACGCACCTCGTCCCACAATTCAAATCGGTTGCCCTGACCGAGGAGCACGCCATCGCGCGTGAGCCCGGCGAAGGAGCGCAGGTCGGCGGGAAGCAGTACGCGGCCGTGACCGTCGAGCTCGAGGTCGGTGGCATGACCGACCATGAGCCGCTGCAAGCGCCGCGCCTGAACGTTGAGCGTCGGAAGCTTCATGAGCTTGCGTTCGATCTCTTCCCAGTCCTGCAGCGGGTAGAGGAGGAGGCACTGGTCGCGATCGATGGTGACCACGAGGCGCCCGGCGGAACGCTCGGCCAGCCGCTCCCGATACCGGGTCGGCATGACCATTCGGCCTTTCGCATCGAGGGTGACTTGGTTGGCGCCGCGAAACATGAATTGGATGGGACCCAGCCCCATTCCTCCCCACTTTTTCCCACTTGCGGCCACTATAGGGGCATGGGAGGGGGAGGTCAACGCTTCCACAGGAGATTTCTCCTGTGGCGACAATCACTTACCTGTCGTCACCTCGAAGCGACTCAAGCATCGAAAATACCCAGAATCAGGAGCTTACGGCGATGAGTTACGGCGTTATGTTAGGAGCATGCAGGAAGCGCGCCAAGCGGCACGTATTGAGATCTGAGACGTGCGTCACGGCGGGTCTCAGGGACCCGCCGCGGACCGACAGAAGAAAGTGGGAGTCGGCCGGTAAGCCGGGTTCTGTCTTGGACAACCATTCCTCTGGGATGCACGTCGCCATGCACCTCGAGCGACCTACCCGGGAACACGCGCGGGCCGCGCGCTGCCGTCCGGAGCAAGCTCCGGTCGACCCGTTCCCCTATTTGGCCTTGCTCCGGGCGGGGTTTGCCGTGCCACGTCTGTTACCAGACGCGCGGTGCGCTCTTACCGCACCCTTTCACCCTTACCAGCCCCGGGCGAACCCGGGACTTCGGCGGTTTGCTTTCTGTTGCACTTTCCGTGGGCTCGCGCCCCCCAGGCGTTACCTGGCGCCCTACCCTATGGAGCCCGGACTTTCCTCCCCGGGACTTACGTCCCGCAGCGGTTGCCTGGCCGACTCCCGCGCGCACGATAGGCGCGCGGGCCCTGAACCTCAAGCGCCGGGTTTTTCGGGCGCCGGCCGCTCGTTCTTGAGGGCGAGCGCCCGCTCGTAGACGGCATTGCGACGCTCCCCGGTCGCACCGGCCACCACGTCGACGGCACCGGACAGGGGCAGCACCGGCAGGAGCGCGCGCAGCAGCCGGTCGGTCAACTCCGCGGACGCCCCTGCCTCGAGCGGGACCGCATCGGCGCCCGCGACCACGAGCACCGCCTCGCCCCGCGCCATGTTCGAGTCGCTCGCCGCCGCCAGCGCGAGCGCGCCGAGCGAATCGCGATAGAAGCTCTCGTGGAGCTTCGTGATCTCGCGGGCAACGACGGCCGGGCGCTCGGCACCGAACGCGCCCGCGAGGTCCTCGAGTGCCTCCGCGAGGCGGTGCGGCGCCTCATAGAAGACAAGCGTGCGCGTCTCGGCTGCGAGCGACTCGAGGCGCGCACGGCGTTTCGCGCCGCGGGTGGGCAGGAAACCCTCGAACACGAACCGGTCGGTCGGCAGGCCCGCGGCCGAGAGCGCCGCCACCGCGGCGCAGGGCCCCGGAATCGGCACGACCGAGAAGCCCGCGGCCGCCACGGCGGCGACGAGACGGTAGCCGGGGTCGCTGACGAGCGGCGTGCCGGCATCGGAGACGAGAGCGATCTTGGCGCCAGCGCGGAGCTTCGCGAGCAGCGCATCGATGCGCTCGGCCTCGTTGTGCTCGTGCAGCGACAGGAGCGGCCGCGAGATGCCGAGCTGTGCGAGGAAGGCGCCGGTGTGGCGCGTGTCCTCCGCAGCGACGAGGTCCGCCGCAGCCAGCTGCTCGTAGGCCCGCGCCGACAGATCGCCGCGATTGCCGATGGGAGTGGCGACGACGAAGAGGATGCCGGGGACTGACACTATACTGGGCGGGATTCGCGCGAAGCCCGCGCGAGGGCATCCTGCACGGAGGAATCGAGGCATGCAACGCCACCCGCACTGCGAGCGTCCTAGCGGACGGATGCTGACCGGCGTCGCAGGCTTACTCGCCTGCCTTCTCCTACTAACCGCGTGTCCCGGGCCCGAAGGCGTTCGCCCCGTCGCGGACACGGCGCCCTTGCAGCGCGCCGAGCAGCTGGCGCGCAGCGGCGATCACCGCGCCAGCGCCCAGTCCTTCGAGCAGGCAGCGACGGCCGCCAGCGGCGAGTCGCGGGTCACCACGCTCATCAAGGCCGCGCGGCAGTGGCTGCAGGTCCCCTCGCTCGCGGACGCGACCCGCGTCGAGTCGCTCCTCGCCGCCATCCCCGACATCGATCCGCAGTCACCGACCGGAATCGCACGGGGACTCGCGAGTGCCGAGATCTTCACCGCCGCCAACCTTCCCGACCGGGCACTCGCGAGCCTCAAGCCGCTCGGCGAGGCCCCGGCTGGCGCCGAGGCGGACGTGCTCCTCGCCCGCGCCAAGGCGCAGTTCCTGCTCGGCCGCGCCTTCGACGGCGTGCGCACGATGACGGCACGCGAACGCTACGTGCCGGCGACGAATGTCCCGGACAACCGGCGCGCGCTCTGGGAGATGCTCCGTTCATCGGCGATGCGCGGGGCGAACGTGAACGCGCCGAAGGGCACGGACCCGGTCACGGTCGGCTGGCTCGAGCTCGCGCGCATCGCCGCACAGGGCGCCCGCAATCCCGTCGCGCAGCGCGCTCAGCTCGCGGACTGGGCCAAGCGTTATTCTTCGCACCCCGCCAACGGAGCCCCGCTGACCGCCATGCAGACCGACATCGCGCCGCCGCCGCAGCTGCCGTCGCAGATCGCGCTGCTGCTGCCACTGACCGGGCGCTTCAGCGATGCGGGCGAGGCGCTGCGCGATGGCTTCCTCGCCGCGTACTACCAGCAGGACGCTTCCGTACGGCCGCGCCTCAAGATCTACGACGCAACCGACGACGCCGCCGTCGCCTATCGGCGCGCGGTCGCCGACGGAGCCGGCTTCGTGGTGGGCCCGCTTGGCAAGGAGAACGTCCAGGCGGTCACGCGCGCGGCCGACGGCACCGTGCCGACGCTCGCGCTCAACTTCCTGCCTGAGGGCGATGCGCAACCGGCACGGTTCTTCCAGTTC
>CAYNCY010000229.1:0-6251 GCA_964395195.1 uncultured Steroidobacteraceae bacterium | reverse complement strand
TGCGGGAATTCGTGGTCGCCGACTTCGGCGCACTCGACCCCGCGGCGCCGGAACTCCACGGCCTGAATGCCTGCTTCTACTGCGCCGGCGTCTCGTCGTTCCGGATGAGCGAGGCGGACTACGCGCGGGTCACGTACGACCTGACGTTGTCGGTCGCAACGCTGCTTGCGCGCCTCAATCCCGGCCTCACGCTGACCTACGTCTCGGGCGCCGGCACCGACTCGACCGAGCGCGGCCCGACGATGTGGGCGCGCGTCAAGGGGCGCACCGAGAATGCGCTCCTCAGGCTGCCGTGCCCTGCCTTCATGTTCCGGCCGGGCTTCATCCGGCCGGTCGACGGCATCGTCTCGAAGACGGCGCTGTACCGGGTGATCTACGCCGTCCTCACGCCGCTGATGCCGCTCATCGAGCGAATCGCGCCGCGCGCGGTCACGACGACGCGGCAGGTCGGGCGTGCGATGCTCGCCGTCGCGCGCCGCGGCGCCGCGAAGCCGATTCTCGAGGTGGCCGACATCAACGCGTTCTGACGTCGCTCCGCGACGCGCGGGCGATGCTCACGAGTCGTTGCACCCCCCGTCACGGGCGCTCGATGACCGCATGCGGACGGGTGCGAACCCCCCGGTCGACCACCGCACCTGAAATCGGCAGAGCAAGAAGGCCGACTCTCTGGCACATTAGGCGGGCTCGCCAGTGCGTCCCTGCCTCACCCTATTTAAACGATTGGGTTAGTCCACAGGAACGCACTGGCCGAGCAACCTCCCGGACCGGGCGTCGCACCGAGACCTCGCCCGCCGGAAAATGGGCTGCCGCCATGACCGCCACCCTCTTCAACCAGTCCTACCGGCCGAGCGCCGGACCACGCCCGGGCGCGCTTGCGACCTCGACCCCGGTCCGGCGCATCGTCGTCGTCGGCGGCGGCTCCGCGGGCTGGATGGTGGCGCTGATCCTCGCGCGCTCGCTGATCGCGCGCGGCGTCGAGATCAGCGTGATCGAATCCCCGACGGTCGGCATCATCGGCGTCGGCGAGGGCTCGACCCCGTGGCTCCGCGGGTTCTTCGACAGTCTCGGCATCGAGGAATCCGAGTGGATGCCGGCCTGCGATGCCACCTACAAGTGCGGGATCACCTTCGCCGGCTGGTCCACGAAACCCGGATTTGAGAGCTATTTCCACCCCTTCGCGTCGATGCTCGACAACCTGACGATGACGCAGTTTGTGCACAACGCCGAGGCCCGGGTGGCCGGCGCCAACGTGCACGCCCACCCCAACCGGTTCTTCATCGCCGCGCGGCTCGCCGAGCGCGAGCTCGCACCGAAGCCCGCGACGAACTTTCCGTTCGACATCTGGCACGGCTACCACTTTGACTCGGTGCTGCTCGGCCAGTTTCTGCACAAGAAGGCGCTCGAGCGCGGGGTGACCCATCGCACGGCCCACCTCACGCACGCGACGCTCGACGCGGCGGGCGACATCGCGGCCGTGCACACGGACGGCGGCGATTCAATCGCCGCCGACCTTTTCATCGACTGCACGGGGTTCGCGGGACTCCTGATCGACAAGGCCCTCAAGACGCCGTTCGTCAGCTTCGCCAGCAACCTCTTCAACGACGCCGCGATCGCGATGCCAACGCCGATCGGGGACTCGATACCGTCGGAGACGGTCTCGACCGCGTGGAATCACGGCTGGGCCTGGAAGATCCCGCTGACCAGCCGCTTCGGCAATGGGTACGTCTACAGCTCCCGGTACTGCTCCGCCGACCAGGCGGAGACGGAGCTGCGCGAGCGCCTCGGCATGCTCGACTCGCCGACCCCGGCCCGCCACCTCAAGATGAAGATCGGGCGGGTCACGAAGCACTGGAACCGCAACTGCGTCGCGATCGGCCTGTCGCAGGGCTTCATCGAGCCGCTCGAGGCAACCGCGCTCCTCTTCATCCAGCAGACCGCGACGACCTTCGTCGAGTTCCTCGAGCGCGGTGACTTGGGCGAGGCGGCGCACGAGCGCTTCAACGCCATCGTCAACGAGAAGTTCGAGGGGACGCGCGACTACATCGTCACGCACTACAAGACCAATTCCAGGACCGACACCGAGTACTGGCGGGCAAACGCCCGCAACCTCAATCTCTCGGATCCGCTCAAGCAGCTGCTGGGCGCCTGGATGGCGGGCAAGAGCATCGCGCCGGGCGTGCGCCAGCAGGTGATCGGCAGCGGCTACCCCGTCTTCTCCTGGTACTCGATCATGGCCGGCATGGGCATTTTCCCCGATGCTCCGACCTTGCGCGCACCGACGCCGGCCGAGGGACAGTACAACCTCGCCGAGATCGACAACCTGATCGAACGCAGCGCCATGAACTACCGCCCCCATCGCGAGGTGCTCGGCCACATTCCGCCGCGCGCCATGGACGATTCGCTGCAGGTCTACTTCTGGTAGCGGGTTCCCCGCTCCGGAACCCCGTCATGGCATCGGAAATCACAGCGCTCCCCGAGTACTCCGGGCTCGATGACGCGGCGATCCGGACGTCCGTCATCGAATCGGGCCAGCCGGCGGTGCTGCGCGGCCTCGTCGGCGCCTGGCCCGCCGTCGCACGCGGCCGGACGTCCGCCGCGGCGCTGGTCGCGTACCTTCGCGCCTTCGACACGGGCGCCCCGGTCGATGCGATCATGACGCCGCCCGACCAGGACGGCCGGATCTTCTACAACCCGGCGATGAGCGGGTTCAACTACGTCCGCAATCGCCTGCCCCTGTCCGCCGTCGCCGAGCAGGTGCTGCGCTACGCCACGTTCCCGAAGCCGCCGGCCGTCGCGGCGCAGAGCGCGCCGATCCGCGAGTGCGTTCCGGGCTTCGCGCTCGAGAACCGGCTGCCGCTGCTCGGCGAGGCGGTAGCGCCCCGCATCTGGCTCGGCAACGCCATCACGACGCCCGCGCACTTCGATGAGTGGAACAACATCGCCTGCGTCGTCGCCGGGCGCCGCCGCTTCACGCTCTTTCCGCCGGAGCAGATCGGGAACCTGTACATCGGTCCGCTCGACTTCGCCCCGACCGGCGCGCCGATGAGCCTCGTCAACCTGCGGGCACCCGACTTCAAGCGATTCCCGAAGTTCCGGACGGCACTCGCCGCCGCACGCACGGCCGAGCTCGGCCCCGGCGATGCCATCTACATTCCGCCCGCCTGGTGGCACCACGTCGAGTCACAGGAGACCTTCAACCTGCTCGTCAACTACTGGTGGCACGCAACGCCGGGGCCGGGCGGCCGCGCCGACTCGGCCTTCGACGGCCTCCTGCACGCGATCCTGAATCTCCGGCACCTGCCCATCGAGACGCGCCAGGCGTGGGGCGCGATTTTCGCCCATTTCGTCTTCGGCTCTGACGCCGACGTTCTCGGGCACATCCCGCCCGAACGGCACGGATTGCTCGGCGAGATGCCGGCCGAGCGCGTCGCGGCGCTGCGCGCCGACCTCATCCGGCGACTGAAACGGGAGTGATGGATCCATGACTGGTAACCGGACGGCGTATGTCGCCGCCCTCGCGCTCGCCGCGATCCTCGCGACCGCAGCGGTCGAGGCAGCCCCGGCCGCCGTAGCCGCGCCCGACCGGGATGCGGCCGGCGTGACCGCCGACATCTTCGCCGCCGGTGGCAATGCCATCGATGCGGCGGTCGCGGTCGCCTTCAGCCTCGCCGTCACCTACCCCGACGCCGGGAACCTCGGCGGCGGCGGCTTCGCGACGGTCGTATTCCGGGGCCGGCACTACTTCCTCGACTACCGCGAGACGGCACCGGCGGCGGCGAGCGCCAACATGTACCTCGATGCGGCCGGGAACGTCGTCCCCGACGCGAGCACGATCGGTGCGCGCGCGGCCGGCATTCCGGGGACGGTCCAGGGTCTCTGGCAACTCCATCGGCGCTTCGGCCATCTCGCCTGGCAGCGCGACCTTGCGCCCGCGATCCGGCTCGCGACCGAGGGCTTCATCGTCGATGAGAAGCTCGCCGCCAACCGGGACGGCCGGCTCGAGGAGCTTCACGGCCGGACCAACTTCGCCGCGTACTTCGCCTCGATGGCGACTGGCCAGCGGCATCGGCAACCGGAGCTCGCGGCCACGCTGCGACTCGTGGCCGCGCAGGGTCCCGCGGGCTTCTACCGCGGCAAGACCGCCGCAATGATCGTCGCCGAGGTCGCTCGCGCGGGTGGCTCCCTCACGGCCACCGACCTCGCCGGGTATCGCGCGGTCTGGCGCACTCCGCTCGAGGCCGACTGGCAGGGCTACCGCGTCATCACGGCGCCCCTGCCGAGCTCGGGGGGCGTGGCGCTTCTGTCGCTCCTCGCGATGAAGGCCGACCTTGCCTCGACCTTCGCCGGCGTCCCGCAGAACTCATCGCAATACGTGCATCTCCTCGCCGAGATCGAGAAGCGCGTGTTCGCCGACCGCGCCGAGTACTTCGGCGATCCCGGGTTCTCGCACGCACCGGTCGCCGAGCTCCTCGATCCCGCCTACCTCGCGCGCCGCGCGGCCGAGGTCAACCCCGATCGGCCAACGCCGACCAACGCCGTCAAGCCCGGTCTCTCGGCCCACCACCAGACGACGCATTTCTCGATCGTCGACCACGCCGGCAACGCCATCGCCAACACCTACACGCTGAACGATGACTTTGGTTCGGGGCAGGTCGTCACCGGCGCCGGATTCCTGCTGAACAACGAGATGGATGACTTCTCGGTGAAGCCCGGAACGCCGAACATCTTTGGCGTCGTCGGTGGGGACGCCAACGCCATTGCTCCCGGCAAGCGGCCGCTGTCGTCGATGACCCCGACAATCCTCACGCGAAACGGCCAGGTCGAGCTCGTGATCGGGACGCCCGGCGGCTCGCGCATCTTCACGTCGGTGTTCCAGGTCATCACCAACTGGCACGACTACGCGATGCCGCTCAAGGCCGCGGTCGAGGCGCCCCGGGTGCACCACCAGCTGCTCCCGCCCGACACGATCTTCGAGGAGCCGTACCAGCAGCTCGATGCAGCCACGACCGGGGCGCTGAAAGCGCGCGGGTACGTGTTCGAGAACCAGGGCTGGAACGGCGACATCGCCGCCATCGAAATCCGTGCCGGAGGGACGGTCGCCGTCGCCGATCCGCGCGGCCGCGGTGTGGCGCGCGTCTTCGAGTAGCGGGCGTCGCCCTGAACGGGCCCGGCTAGAGCCCGACGCGCTTCATGATCTCTCCCGCTTTCATCACGAGCGGGATGTTCTCGCCCTGGCCGGTGAGTACCGCGATGTCGGCGAGGGGATCGCCATCCACCGCGATGAGATCCGCAAGTGCGCCCGCGCGCACCACGCCAAGCTCGTTCGAGCGCATCAGCAGGTCGGCATTGACCGACGTTGCCGAGCGCAGGATGTCGATCGGCTTCTGCACGCGCGCGCGGATCGTGAACTCGTCCGACTGGTAGCGGTGCAGCGGCCCGAGTAGATCGGTACCGAAGCCGATGCGCACCCCCACTTCCTGGAGCAGCGCGAGCGCATCGAGGCCAGCGAGGCGCACTTCGTCGAGCTTCTCGAGCATGAATGCCGGGGCACCCGCCTCGGCGCCGAAGCGGTGGTTGGCCTCGTAGGTCACGAGCGTCGGCACGACGAACGCCTGGTGATCGCGCACGACCTCCGCCGCGGCGCGATCGATGAGGTTGCCGTGCTCGATCGAGCGCACGCCGCAGCGCACCGCCCGCGCGATCGACTCCGCGGTGTAGGCGTGCGCAAGCACGTAGGTACGCCGGCTCGCGGCCTCGTCGACCGCCGCACGGATCTCATCCTCGGTGAACTGGCGCATCCAGACGGGGTCGCTCGGCGATGAGATGCCCCCGGATACGAAGATCTTGATCTGGTGCGCACCCTTGCGCAGCTCCTCGCGAGCGGCCTTGCGCACTTCGTCGACGCCGTCGACCACGCAACCCATCGTGTGGGCAACCTGCGCGCACGAGCAGGCCTCGACGTGCAGGGCGCCGCGCATGTCGCCGTGCCCGCCGGTCTGCGTGAGCGCGCGCCCCGAGTAGAAGATCCGCGGCCCCCTGATGAGCCCGCGTTCGGTTGCGACCGCAAGGCCCGCGTCGGCGCCCGCCGCGTCCCGCACCGTCGTGAAGCCACGCTGCAGCGACTGCTCGAGCAGCACGTGCGCCTCGAGCGCGTGCAACGACAGTGGCACGGCGACCGCCTTGCCGAGATCGAGTGCGGTGGCATAGGCGTGGAAGTGCGCATCGATCAGGCCCGGCATCAGCGTGCGGCC
>CAYNCY010000228.1:0-6260 GCA_964395195.1 uncultured Steroidobacteraceae bacterium | reverse complement strand
CGGCATCAGCGTGCGACCGCCGAGGTCGATCACCGTGGCGCCGGCGGTGCGGTGCACCCTGGCCGACACGTCCTTGATGCGGGTGCCCTCGACCAGGACTTCGAGCCCGTCCCTGAGCTCGGCGCTCGTGCCGTCGAACACCCGGGCATTTCGAAGAATCAACGTGTGCGAGCTCACGGCAGCAACCTCGGGATCAGGAGAACGGCGTCGACGGCGCGCCGAAATCCTACCATGCAGCGCTCAGCGAACCCTTTGCGCCTGCTGCCACGCGCAGTCCGCAACCGTGTGCACGTGCCGCGCGTAGTCGCGAGCCTTTTCGCTGACCGCGGTACCGCGCGCAACGCGCCCCGCGATGCCGTGGAAGATGCCGGCGAGCCGGAACATCGAGAACGCCAGGTAGAACTCGAGGTGCTCGATGCCGGGGCGTCCGGCGCGCTCGCAGTAGTGCGCGACGTATTCGGCCTCCGTCGGCAACCCGAGCGCCGCGACGTCGCGCCCCGCGAGCCCTGGAATGGAGATCGTCGGCAACCGGTACAGCATCAGGTGGTAGGCGAAGTCCGCGAGCGGATCGCCGAGCGTCGCGAGCTCCCAGTCGAGGATCGCGAGTACCCGGGGCTCGCGCGCATCGAAGACGACGTTGTCGATCCGGTAGTCGCCGTGCACGATCGCCGCCGGCTCCTCGACCGCCGGCAGGTGCTGCGGGAGCCAGTCGATCAGCCGGTCCATCGACGGCACCCGCGGCGCCGCCTCATCGGTCAGGTACTGCTTCGACCAGCGCGCGATCTGGCGGCTCATGTAGGCCGCAGGCTTGCCGAAGTCGCCGAGACCGATGGCGACCGGATCGACGCGGTGCAGCTCCGCGAGCGCGCCGACGAGCGCGAGCGCGTGCGCGCGGCGCTCAGAGCGCGCCACTTCCTCGAGCGCGGGGTCCCAGATGATCCGTCCGTCGACGTAGTCCATCACGTAGAACCAGGTGCCGATGACCGTGTCGTCCGTACAAAGCGCGTACGTTTCGGGCACGGGGACACGACTGCCCTCGCCGAGTGCGCGGATCACGCGGTACTCCCGATCCACCGCGTGTGCGGATGCGAGCAGGGTGCCGGGTGGCTTGCGCCTCAGCACGTAGCGACGCGTGGGCGTCTCGAGCAGGTAGGTCGGATTCGACTGGCCACCCTTGAACTGGCGGACGGTGCAGGGTCCCGCGAAGCCCGCGACGTGCTCGCGCAGATACGCCTCGAGCCGCCCGACGTCGATCTGCATGCCGGCGCGGACGTCCGTGGTCGAGGCGGGGGGAGCCGCTGCCGGGGAATCTGTCATGGGTGCGTTGCTACCTGGGGGCAGGGGGCCCCTGCGAACGGCCGCTCTGTGCGCCGCGTGTCGGGCGCATTGTAGGGCAGCGCGCGCGGCGCAGCATGGGCCCGATTCGGATGACGACGGCGCTCGGCGAGGTATCCGGGACATGGCAGAATCAGGCCGTGTCGTTGACGACTGCACCGTCGCCGCTCGTGCCGGGCACCCTGCGCCCGCTCGGCACGTCTGCGATCACGTTTCTGGTCCTGGCCTACCCGGCGCTCTTCATCCTCGGCTACGCACTGAAACCGTGGCCCAACGCGCCGGCGGCCCTCTGGCCCGGCTACGCCATCCCCTTCGTCGCCTACCTTCGCCTCGCGCCCAAGTGGTGGCCGCTGGTCGCGCTCGTCGGCGCGGGCTGGGAGATCGCCACCTACCCGCTCATCGATCGTTTCGTCACGGGGGCGTACCCCGGCATCGGCGTCGAACTCGCGCTGGCTGGCGCCAACATCCTCACGGCTGTGATACCGGCCGCGCTGTCCCGTTTTCTCGACGTCAGCAGCCTCGAGGATCCCGCTCTCCCGAATCCCTCACCCCTCTGGCTGCTGGCCTTCCCGCTCGGTGTGCTGCCGGGCGCCTTGCTGGGCACGCTCGCGCACTCGGGCTTCGTGTTCACGCCCGAGCTCGCGCAGGACGTCGCGATCTGGGAGGCATCGGCAGTGCTCGGGATCATCACGTTCAGTCCGGTCGTCTATGCGCTCATCCCGGACCCGAGCCCGGTCCGGACCGCACCTGCACGGCCGTGGGAGCTGCTCGCGGTCGGCGCGCTGACCTCGGCGTTGAGCGCGTGGCTGATGCTCGTCAAGACGCCGTGGGCGACCCAGTATCCTCCGCAGTTCCTCTTCGGCGTGCCACTCATGTGGCTGGCGCTCAGGTTCTCGCGCGCGGCGGTTTCCTACGGCGTGATGGTCGCGGCGCTCACGGTGTGTGCGGCATCGGCGCAGGACTTCGGTGCCTTCGCCGGCATGGCGAGTCGCGGCGTCTGGGCCGCGGTCGTCTTTCCGATGCAGCTCTTTCTCGTGACCGCGTGCGGTGGCGCGCACCTGATCAACCTGCTGGCGCTGAAGGAACACACGCTCGTCGCCGCGCTCGGCCGGACCAACGAGCGACTGCACCAGTATGCGCACCAGCTCGACGAGGCCGAGGACAGCGCACGTCGGGCGACCGCCGCGGATCTGCACGATGGCGTCGGGCAACTGCTCGCCGGGCAGGCGATGCTGCTCGGGGCGCTGAAGCCCATGGTCGCGGGGACGATGGCGAACACGCTGCTCGAGGATGCCACCTTCGCCTCGCACGAGGCGCAGAAGGGGATCCGGACGATGATCCAGGACCTGAGCCCGCCCGAGCTCGAGGAGACCTCGATCGAGCGCGTGCTCGACGGACTCGCGCGACTCTTCGAGACGCGCTACCGCTTCACGGTGAACGTGCGTGTCTCGGGGAGCGGTCCGATCAGCGCGGAGCTTCTCAGGGTCAGCTACCGGGTGGTGCGCGAGCTCTTGTTCAACGCCTACAAGCACTCGCGGACCGACCGCGCCGACGTCATCGTCGATCAGTTCCAGGAGCACATCGACATCGCGGTCGTCGATCGCGGCGTCGGCTTCGACGCCGCGCGACGGACGTCCGCAGACGCTCCGAGCTTCGGACTCCTGCACCTCTTCGAGCGGCTGCGCGCCGTCGGTGGGTCGGTGGACTTCGATTCGGCGCCCGAGCAGGGGTGCCGGGCGAACGTGCGCTTGCCGCTTCACCGGACGAACGGCACGGCGCCAGCCGATGCCCCCGAGCCCTACCCCGCGCCGCGCAGCCCATCGCCGGGGGCCCACGCCTAGCTTCGGTGCAGTTCTACGGTGCGACAGGGTCGCTCGAGGCGAGCTCGTTCTGGCGAAACGCGTAGTTGAGCAGGCGCTCTTCCACCACCGAGCGCATTGCGCTCAAGCGGTTCCCGAGCCGCTTCGCGATCGACGCGACCGCCTCGGAACGCTCCAGTCCGCGGCCCGGATCATTGGCGGCGGCGAGCGCGGTCGCGGCGCCGCGGATGCTGCGCGCCGCATCGGGTGCCTGGATCGCATCGAGGCCGTCCGCGAGGGCGAGGAGTTCCGCGAGCGGCGAATCGGCCAGCAGCCGGTCGAAGGTCGTGTCCTCGATGGAGTTCAGCAGGTGGCTGATGCGCAAGAGGTGCCACTCGACCTCGGTCAGCGAGCGCGCGCCATGATCGAGCAGCTTCCTGCGCAGCGCATTGCTGACGAGATCCACCACCTCACCCACCGGGCCCTCGCTGCAGCGGCATTGCACTGCGTGCTCGTGCTGCGACTGTATAGTCCAGAACCCACCCCCCGGCAAATCCGCTCCGGATTCGCGGGTCGTGTGACCGGATGCCGGCGCCCGGACGGATGCGGTTGCCGATTACCCTTACGAATTCCTTGCGATGCTCCGGACCCTCTACCGATACGGAACCTCCATGACGAATCAGCAACGCCGTTCCCGTCGGACCGCCGCGGCCCTCTGGCTGCTGCTCGCGACGCCGCTCTTTGCTACGGCCGCGGCGGAGCCCGTGCTCCCGACGCACGAAGGTGACTTCGTGCTGCACGACTTCAGGTTCCGGTCGGGCGAGGTCCTGCCCACGCTTCGCTTGCACTACACGACGCTCGGCTCGCCGACGCGGGATGCCCACGGCCACGTGACCAATGCGGTGATGGTCCTGCACGGCACCGGCGGCGACGGCCATCAGTTCTTGCGACCGCAGTTCTCGGGCGAGCTCTTCGGTCCGGGCCAGTTGCTCGACGTCAGCAAGTACTACGTGATCCTGCCGGACGGCATCGGCCACGGAAAATCCTCGAAGCCGAGCGACGGCCTGCACGCCCGGTTCCCCGCCTACGGCTACGCCGACATGGTCGCGGCCCAGCACGCGCTCCTGACCGAGGGCCTCAAGGTCGATCACCTGCGACTGATCCTGGGCACCTCGATGGGCTGCATGCACGACTTCGTCTGGGGCGAGACCTATCCCGCCTTCATGGACGCACTGATGCCGCTCGCGTGCCTGCCGGTAGCGATCGCGGGTCGCAACCGGATGTGGCGTCGCATGGCGATCGATGCGATCAAGAACGACCCGGCGTGGCAGGGCGGTGAGTACACGTCCGAACCCGTCGCGGCGCTGCGCACGGTGTCCGATCTCCTCTCCATTGCCGGGAGCGCGCCGCTCTACCTGCAGTCGACGCTGCCGACGCGCGCGGCGGCCGACGCCCGGGTCGAGGAGTACACCGCGAACGAGCTCGCGACGCTCGATGCGAACGACTTCCTTTACCAGGTGAGCGCCTCCGAGGACTACGACCCGTCAGCGCACCTCGACGCCATCGAGGCCTACGTTCTCTGGATGAACTCCGCGGACGATTTCGTGAACCCGCCGGAACTCGGCATTGCCGAGGCGCAAGCCAAGCGCCTCAAGCGCGGACGCTTCGTGCTGATCCCGATCGGCCCGGCGACACGCGGTCACGGCACGCACACGTGGGCCGCGATCTGGAAGGCCGACCTCGCGGCGCTGCTCGAGCAGTCCGCGCACGGACTGCCGTCGCGGTAGCAATGCGCTATAGCACGTCGAGCGACATCGCGCGCTGGAACGCCGGACGGGTCGCGCAACGATCCGCGTAGGCTGACAACACGGGCTCGTTGTCGAGGACCTTGAACTGACGCATGAAGTGGCACGACGTCCCGAGGAGGACGTCCGCCGCGGAAAACGTGTTGCCGAGGATCCACGGGCCCGTGTTCACGCCCTCCCGCAGCATCCCGAGCATCAGCTCCCAGCTGCCCCAGCCGTGCGCGACCGTGCTGACCGGGGCGTTGCTGAATTTCTCGGCCATCGCGGGCTCGATCGTCGAGTTCGTGAACATGATCCACTGCAGGTATGCCCCACGGTCGGGAGTGCCGATGGGCGGCGCGAGGCCGGCCTGCGGGTACTGATCGGCCAGGTACGCACAGATCGCGCCCGAGTCGCAGAGCCGGGTCGCGCCGTCCTCGAGCGCGGGCACCTTGCCCATCGGTGAGATCCGTCGAAAGGCGGCATCCGACTTCTTGGCGGGATCGCGGATGTCGATGAACACCCGCTCGTACGCAACGCCGAGTTCCTCGAGCATCCAGAGCGCGCGCACCGCGCGTGTCTTCGGGTGCCAATACAGCTTCATGGACGTCCCCCTGGTTTCAGTCAGCGCGGCGCCGGCGCCGCGGGTGGCGGTTGTCCGGCGAGTGATGGAATTCGTGTGTCGATCGCCGCCCAGGTCGGCGCCGCCGCCGTCCAGATCGTCATCGCCGGCCGCGCCGCTTCGGGATCGTCGAGGGTGCCCGCGCGCACGAAGATGAGGTGCGGGCGCGATTCCGCGCTGCTGAAGAGCGGCGTTCCACACCTCGGGCAGAACTGCCGGTGCATGACGCTGCCACTGTCCGCGACGCTCCGATGATCCGTGGTCGCGCCCTCGACGGTGAACCCCTCGCTCGGGAAGCACACGTTGACGGTGCCGCTCCCGGCGCCGAGGTACTGGCACAACCGGCACCAGCACACGCGCGTCGTGATCGGGTGCGCGGCGCTTCGATAGCGAACGGCTCCGCAGAGGCAGCCACCGGTGATCTCCATCGCGACCTCCGTCAACGTGTCGTCAGATCCCGAACCCAAGTGTAGTCGACTCCATCCCGTGACCGGCACGCACCTGCCGCAATCCGTCCCCGGCATCGCGGCCTCCAGGGACGGGTCGGGCCTGCGATGAAGCGGCCCTTGGGCGAGACGAGGCCCGGTTCGGGCGCGTGTCTCCCGCCTATTCTTTTTCGCGAGTCCCCCCACTCATTTCTTCGCAGGACACACCATGTCTACCCATACCGCTCGTTTCATCGCCATTCTGGCGGCCGGCTGCGCGATTGCGCTCCCCGTT
>CAYNCY010000227.1:0-6261 GCA_964395195.1 uncultured Steroidobacteraceae bacterium | reverse complement strand
TGTTCAAGCGCACGGCGCGCGAGGCGGCGCTGCGCCACAAGATGTACGCGACCTTCATGGCAAAGCCGCACGCGAAGGAACCGGGTAGCGCGATGCACCTGCACCAGAGCATCGTCGACGTGAAGACGCGGCAGAACGTGTTCAGCGCCGCCGATGGCTCGCCGACCTCGCTCTTCTTCTCGCACATCGCGGGCCTGCAGCGCTACCTGCCGGCGGCGATGTCGCTGTTCGCGCCCAACGTGAACAGCTACCGCCGCGTAACTCCGCACAATTCGGCTCCGATCAATGTGCATTGGGGTTACGACAACCGGACTGCGGGGCTTCGGATCCCGATGTCATCGCCGGCCGCGCGCCGGGTCGAGAACCGCTGCGGCGGCGCGGACGCGAACTCCTACCTAGCCATGGCGGCCTCGCTTGCCTGCGGCTACCTCGGCATGGTCGAGGGTCTGAAGCCGACGGAGCCCATCTCCGGCAGCGCATACGAACTGCCGTTCCAGCTGCCGCGGACGCTCGCCGAAGCGCTTAGGCTGCTGCGCGAATGCCGCCCGCTCGTCGATCTGTTTGGCGAACGCTTCGTGTCGGCGTACGGTGCGGTGAAGGAAAGCGAGCACGAGGCCTTCCTGCAGGTGATCTCGGCCTGGGAACGGGAACATCTCTTGCTCAACGTCTAGAGTCTGGACGAGTCGTTCGGCGTGATGGCCAGGGGAACTTCATGATCGGATGCCGCGGGGCGCAGAGAATCGTCGCCGGACTGCTGGCGGTCGTCGTTGTGGCGCTCGCCGCCTGCGGGACCAAGCCGCAGCCGACGACGGCGACGCCGCACGCCGCGGAGGACAAGCTCCTCAACGTCCTCAACTGGTCCGACTACATCGCGCCGGACACGATCGAGAAGTTCGAGAAAGAGACCGGCATCAAGGTCAACTACGACGTCTTCGACAGCAACGAAGTGCTGGAGACGAAGCTCCTGACCGGGCGAACCGGCTACGACATCGTCGTGCCGACCGACTTCTTCCTCGAGCGCCAGGCGAAGCAGGGCATCCTGCTGCCGCTCGATCGCTCCAAGCTCCCGAACTACTCGAACCTCGATCCGGTCGTCATGAAGTCGCTCGAGGGTGCAGACCCCGGCAATCGCTACGGCGTTCCGTACCTCGGGGTCATCACCGGCATCGGCTACAACGTCGCCAAGGTGAGGAAGGCCCTCGGTGACGTGCCGATCGACAGCTGGGCAATCATGTTCGATCCGAAAAACGCCGCGAAGCTCAAGGATTGCGGCTATACGATGCTGGACGCCGAGAGCGAGGTGCTCTTCTCGAGCAAGATCTGGCTCGGCATCGACCCCGGCTCCGAGTCGGTCGAGGACCTCAAGACCACCGAAGCCATGCTGATGAAGGTGCGGCCGTTCGTCCGCTACTTCCACAGCTCCCAGTACATCAACGATCTCGCCAACGGCGAGACCTGCATTTCGCTCGCGTGGAGCGGCGACGTGCTGCAGTCGCGCGATCGCGCGCGCGAGGCGGGCAAGGGTGTCGAGATCGCCTTTGCGGTGCCGAAGGAAGGCGCCATGCGTTCTTTCGACATGCTCGCGATTCCGGCGGATGCTCCGCATCCGGACAACGCGCACAAGTTCATCAACTTCATCCTTCGCCCGGACATCTCCGCGGCGATCAGCGCGTTCCGGAAGTTCCCTGCGCCCAACCTCGCCGCGCGCAAACTCATCGATCCGGCGCTGCTATCCGATCCGATGATCTTCGCGCCGGCGGACGTCGAAGCGCGCCTGATGCCGCACCGCGCGGAGTCGCTCACCTACACTCGCTACGCGAACCGCGCCTGGACGCGGATCCGGACCGGACGCTAGAGGATCACCGCCCGATGAGCTCAACCCCCGCGGATCGTGCCGTTGCAACGCCGACGGCCAACGCCCCTTACGTCCGGATCGATCGTCTCACCAAGCGCTTCGGCGATTTTGTCGCCGTCAACCAAGTCTCGCTCGATATTCCGCGTGGCGAGATCTTCTGCCTGCTCGGCGGCTCCGGCTGCGGCAAGACGACGCTCCTGCGCATGCTGGCGGGCTTCGAGGTGCCGAGCGAGGGTGCGATTTACATCGACGGCATCGATGTAACGCAGGTACCGCCCTATGAGCGGCCGGTCAACATGATGTTCCAGTCCTATGCGCTCTTCCCGCACATGACGGTGGCGCAGAACGTCGCTTTCGGCCTCAAGCAGGATGGTGTTGCGCGCGCCGAGGTCGACGCGCGCGTGTCGGAGATGCTGAACCTCGTGCAGCTCGGCGGCTACGAGAAGCGCAAGCCCCACCAGCTCTCGGGTGGCCAGCGCCAGCGGGTCGCGCTCGCGCGCGCCCTCGTCAAGCGCCCCAAGCTCCTCTTGCTCGATGAGCCGCTCGGCGCCCTCGACAAGAAGCTGCGCGAGCAGACCCAGTTCGAGCTCGTTAACCTCCAGGAGAAGCTCGGCGTGACCTTCGTGATCGTCACGCACGACCAGGAAGAGGCGATGACGCTTGCCGCGCGCATCGGCGTGATGCGCGCGGGGCAGATCCTGCAGGTGGGGACGCCCACCGATATCTACGAGTTCCCGAACTCGCGCTACGTCGCGGACTTCATCGGCTCGGTCAACATGGCCGAGGGACGGCTCGTCGACGATGAGCCCGACCACGTCCGCATCGACTGCCCGCAGTTCGGCGGCACCGTCTACGTCGATCACGGCGTGAGCTCGCCGCCCGATGCGCAGGTGTCGGTCGCGATTCGTCCCGAGAAGATCCAGCTCGGCCGTGAACGTCCCGCGCAGGAAGACAACGTCCTTAGGGGCGTGATCACCGGCATCGCGTACCTCGGCGACGTGACCCGCTATCTCGTCCGCCTGCCGACGGGCTTCACGATGCGCGTCACGGCACCGAACGTGTTCCGTCACGAGGAGCGCCTCGCCCACGACGAGACCGTCTGGCTTCACTGGCATGCCTCTGCCGCGGTCGTGGTCACGCGATGAGCGCCCGGGCCGGGACGCGGATGGCACGCGCCGTCCGGCACATGCGCGGCGAGGGGCGCGCGGCCGTCGGCCGCTGGGTCGTGATCGCGGTCCCGTATTTCTGGCTCGGCCTCTTCTTCCTCGTTCCGTTCCTGATCGTCCTCAAGATTTCGTTCTCGAACGTCCAGCTGTCCATGCCGCCGGTCGAGCCGGTGGTGACCTGGGCGGGCGACAAGGTGCTGCAGTTCCGGCTGCATTTCTCCAACTTTGCGTTCGTCTTCGGCGACAGCCTCTACATCGCTGCGTTCGTGAATTCCCTGCAGGTCGCCGCCGTCTCGACCGTCCTCGCGCTGCTGATCGGCTACCCGATGGCCTACGGGATCGCCCGGGCGCCCGGCACGTGGCGGAACATCCTGTTCCTGCTGGTGGTGCTGCCGTTCTTCACGTCGTTTCTGCTGCGCGTGTATGCATGGATGGGGCTCCTCGGGCGAAATGGCCCGGTCAACGGCATCCTGATGCAGCTCGGCATCGTCCACGAACCGCTGCAGCTGCTGCAGACCGACTTTGCGGTCTACCTCGGCATGGTGTACTCGGACCTTCCGTTCATGGTGCTGCCGCTCTATACCGCGATCGAGAAGCTCGATCTCACGCTCCTCGAGGCCGCCGCCGATCTCGGCTGCCGCCCGACCAAGGCCTTCTTCAAGATCACGCTGCCGCTGACGAAGGAGGGCATCTTCGCGGGTTGCCTGCTCGTCTTCATTCCGGCGGTCGGCGAATACGTGATCCCGGCGCTCCTCGGCGGCCCCGACACGCTGATGATCGGACGCGTGGTCTGGGACGAGTTCTTCGGCAACCGTGACTGGCCCGTCGCGAGCGCCCTTGCGATCGTGCTGCTCGTCATCCTCGCCGGGTTCGTGCTGCTCCTGCAGAAGGTGCAGGCCCGCGAAAAGGAGGCCGCATGACCGCCCGGCGCTCCCTGTTCGTGCTGTCCGCGCTCGTCTTCGGGTTCGCGTTCCTCTATCTGCCGATCCTGTCGATGATCGTCTACTCGTTCAACGCCTCGCGCCTTGTCACGGTCTGGGACTCGGCCAATTCGCCGACGCTCGCCTGGTACGTCGAGCTCTTCCACAACGACCAGGTGCTGGATGCCGCGAAGCTGAGCTTCAGGATCGCGGCCATGAATGCAACGGGCGCCGTGATCCTCGGCACGCTCGCCGCCTTCGCGCTCGAGCGCTACACGCGGTTTCGCGGCAAGACGCTGTTTGGCCTCCTGACGACAGCACCGATGGTGCTCCCGGAAGTGATCACGGGACTGTCGCTGCTCCTGCTCTTCGTCGCGCTCGAGGCGACAATCGGCTGGCCGAGCGGCCGCGACGCAACGACCATCACCATCGCGCACATGACGTTCTCGCTCGCCTACGTCGTCGTCGTCGTCCAGTCGCGACTCGCGACAGTGGACCGCTCGCTCGAGGAGGCGGCGATGGACCTGGGCGCCCGGCCGTGGAAAGTGTTCGCCGTGATCACGCTGCCGCTGATAGCGCCTGCCATCGCCTCGGGCTGGGTCCTTGCGTTCATCCTCTCGTGGGACGACATCGTGATCACCAGCTTCGTCTCGGGACCGGGTTCGACGACGTTGCCGCAACTCGTCTTCTCGAAGGTACGCCTCGGTGTCAGCCCCGACATCAACGCGCTCGCGACGATCCTGGTGTTGATCGTCAGCGTTGGCGTCGCCGTGCTCGGTACCTTCATGATGCGCCGTGACCGGCGCCGCGCCCGCGACGCGCAGGCAGCGTTCGCGGCCAACCCGTGAGCCTGGTCCTCGGACTCGATCTCGGCGGCTCGTCGATCAAGGCGGGTGCGGTCGACATCGCCGCGGGCCAACTGGTCGGCGAGCTCGAGTCCATCCCGACCCCGCCGGGTGCGCTGCCGGTGCTGACTCAGACCGCGCTCGCGACGCTGGTCGCGCGCTTCCCCAAGTGCAGTGGCGGGGTCGGGCTCGCCTTTCCCGCCGTCATGAAATCGGGCGTCGCCCACAGCGCCGCCAACATCGACAAGTCCTGGATCGGTACTGACGTCGCGCGGATCCTGACCGCGGCTGCCGGCCGTCCGGGTCACGTCGTCAACGACGCCGACGCCGCGGGCGTCGCCGAGATGCGCACCGGGGCAGGGCGGGGAGAACGCGGCGTCGTGATGATGCTGACCTTCGGAACCGGCATCGGCTCGGCGCTCTTCGTCGACGGCAAGCTGATGCCCAACTCCGAGCTCGGCCACATGGACATCGCCGGTCGCGAAGCGGAGAAGTTCGCGAGCGCGCGCGTGCGCACCGCCGAGAAGCTCGACTGGCCGGCGTGGTGCGAGCGCGTCAACGAGATCCTTGCGGCGTACCACGCGGTGCTGTGGCCGGACCTGTTCATCATCGGCGGGGGCGTCAGCGAACGCTGGGAGGAGTTTGGGTCCTTCCTCAAGGCGCCTGCCCGGATCGCGCCGGCGGCGCTGCGCCAGACGGCAGGGGTCGTCGGCGCGGCCTACTTCGCCGTGGAACAACTGCCCGCGTGAGGCGCGCATGACCTTGCCGCCGTTGACGAGCCGGTTACCGGGAGTCGGCACGACGATATTCACCGTCATGTCCCAGCTCGCGCTCGAGTACCGCGCCGTCAATACGGGGCAGGGATTCCCGGACTTCGAGCCGCCACGCGAGCTGTGCGAGCGGGTTGCCTACCACCTGGGTGCCCGCCACAACCAGTACGCGCCGATGGCGGGCGTCGTCGCGCTGCGCGAGGCGATTGCCGCCAAGGTCGGGCGGCTCTACGCGCGCACCGTGTCGCCCGATACCGAGATCACCGTGACGAGCGGTGGCACCGACGCGCTCACCACGGCGATCCTCGCGCTCGTTCACCCGGGCGACGAGGCGATCCTGCTGGATCCCGCGTACGACAGCTACCAGCCGATCGTCGAGCTCACCGGCGCAGTCCCGCGGCGCGTGCCGCTCGCGCGACCGGGCTTCGGAATCGACTGGGACCGGCTCGCGGCGGCACTCAACCCCCGCACCCGGGTCGTGATGCTCAACACGCCTCACAACCCGACCGGCGCCTGCCTGGCGCCCGGGGACGTCGACCGGTTGGCGGAGCTGCTCAGGCCGACGAACGCGTTCCTGATCGCGGACGAGGTCTACGAGCACATGGTGTTCGATGGCCGGCCGCATGCGAGCGTGAACGCGCACGAGGAGCTCGCGGCGCGCAGCGTCGTCGTTTCGTCGTTCGGCAAAACCTACCACGCCACTGG
>CAYNCY010000226.1:0-6271 GCA_964395195.1 uncultured Steroidobacteraceae bacterium | reverse complement strand
CCCGCGCGGTACGACACGCGCTGCATGCGCATGAAGATCGCCTGCAGGTTCGAGGGCGGGACGCGGTGGAAGGCCTTGGTCTGCAGGAGCGTCGTCATCCAGTCGTCGCTCGTGATCGGCGAATCGGCGCTGAGCTCGTTGACCTCGTAGCTGCCGGTCTGGTCCCAGGTCAGGAGGACGTCAAGAAGGTCGCTGTCGACGGCGAGGTACTCGACGTCGTTGACGGCGCGCGCGGAGAAGCGGCGCGGCTGGCCGGGGGCGAGGGGGTTGCGGGCCTCGACGGTGCCGGCGCGGATCGTGGCGACGGTGGTCTCGCCCGAGCGCAGCTCCACCTCACCCGCGACCAGGTAGAAGGTGCGCTTGTCGTTGTCGCCTTCGCGAAAGAGGGTACGACCCGTGCCGAGCTCCTTGAGCGCGGTTTTCCGCGCGAGAGCGGCCAGGTTGTCCTTCTTGAGCCCGTCGAGCGGCGTGAATTTCCGCAGCAGGGCCGGGTCGAGCTCTTCGTTCTCCATCACGCGCCGCGTCGGGAAGTGAGCGCTGATGGTAGCACGCGCTCGCCGCCGGTCCGGCGGGTGGGACGTCGTGGATCAGCCACGCAGCCGCTCCCAGCCGGCGTCCGGCTTGAAGCGCGCGCCGTGGCGGCGCGCGAGTTCCTCGAGCCGCGCGACGATGACCTCGATGCCGCGGTGGCGTGCGTAGTGGAGGGGTCCGCCCCGAAACGGTGCGAAGCCCGTGCCGAAGATCGCCCCCGCATCGAGGAGATCCTCATCGGCCACGACCCCGGCCCGCAGGCACGCGACCGCCTCGTTCAGCATCGGGAGGATCAGGCGATCCTCGAGATCCTGAGGCGCCGTCGCGGCGCCGGGATCGGGCTTGACGGGCTTGCCGTCCTGCCAGCGGTAGAAGCCCGCACCCGTCTTCTTGCCGAGCGTCTTCGCGGCCAGGAGCGGGGCGAGCGCATCGGGCTTCGGTGTCCCGAACGCCGCCGACATCACCTCGCCGATGTGAAAGGCGACGTCGAGGCCGACGGTGTCGGCGAGCTCGATCGGACCCTGGGGCATGCCGAAGGCGACCGCGGTGTCGTCGATCACCTTGAGCGGAATGCCCTCGTGCGCGGCGAGCATCGCCTCGGTCATGTACGGGAAGAGCACGCGGTTGACGACGAAACCGGGGGCACTGCCGCAGGGGAGCGGCAGCTTGTCGAGCCGGCGCGCGAAGGCGAGCGCGGCGGCGACGGCCGCGGGATCGGTCCTGGCGCCGTGGATCACCTCGACGAGCGGCATCTTCGCGACCGGATTGAAGAAGTGCAGTCCCACGAGACGCGCGGGGTTCGAGAGGGACGCCGCCAGGCTCTCGAGCGTCAGGCTCGAGGTGTTGGTCGCAAGGACTGCTCCGGCCTTGAGGCGCGGCTCGAGCGTTGCGTAGAGCGCCTGCTTCGCGGCGAGGTTCTCGAAGATCGCCTCGATCACGACGTCGGCGTCGGCGACCCCCGCGCCCTCGACGTCGGCCCGGAGGCGTGCGCTCGTGACGGCGAGGTCGGCCGGCGTCTTCGCGCGTTTCTCGAAGCCCTTGCGCGCGCGCCCGAGCGCGGGCTCGATGTACTCGAGCGCGCGGTCCTGGAGCGTGACCTCGAGGCCGCGCTCGGCACACCAGGCGGCGATGTCCCCACCCATGACCCCGGCGCCGACGACGTGCACGCGCTTGACCGGCGTCGCGGCCTTGCCACCGAGCGCCTTGAGGCGATCCTGCAACAGGAAGACCCGCACGAGGCTCCGGGACGCCTCGGTGCAGAAGAGCCGTGCGATCGAGCGCGCCTCGGCCTCGAAGGCGGCGGCGCCGCTGGCACCGTAGCGCTGCCAGAGGTCGATGATGGCGGTGGGCGCCGGGTAGTGCTCGGGACGGGCTTTTCTCGCGACGACCTTGCGCGTGGCCGATGCGAGGAACGGCCGCAACGGCGCGAGCGAGAGGAGCGTATCGAGGACGGGCGCGGTCCGCGGGGCCGGCGCCTCCGCGAGCAGGCGCGCGGCCGCGGCCTTGAGATCCTGAAGGGGCGCGAGTCGATCGACGAGGCCGAGCTCGAGCGCGCGCGGCGCGCGCACCGCGCGGCCGCTCAGCATGAGCTCGAGCGCGGCGCGTGCGCCGATGAGCGTGGGCGTGCGGACCGTGCCGCCGAAGCCCGGGTGTATGCCGAGCAGCACCTCGGGAAGCCCGAGGCTGAGTCGGCCGTCATCCGCCCCGATCCGGTAGCGGCAGGCGAGCGCGAGTTCGAGGCCGCCGCCGAGCGCGAAGCCGTGCAGCGCCGCGACCGTCGGGCACGGGAGCCCGGCGAGACGGCTGATGATTTCCTGGCCGCCGCGGATGAGTTCGTAGCCCTGCTCCGGGGACGTGAGGCCGGTGAACTCGGTGATGTCGGCGCCGGCGACGAAGCCGTTCGCCTTGGCGGAGAAGAGCACGACGCCCTTCGGTTTCACGCGCTCGATCTCATCGAGCCTCGGCGCGAGCGATTCGAGCACGGCGCGGGAGAGGGTGTTGGTCGATGAACCGGCGCGGTCGATGCCGAGCCAACCGATGCCGGTGTCATCGAGCGACCACGTGAAGTGGTTCGCGTCCGGGCTGGCTGGCATGGTCATCCCCTCAAGGACTCAGGCCGCTGCCGACGTCGCGCGCGCGCGCACCTCGAAATCGCAGACCAGCGGCAGGTGATCGGAGAAGCGCACGGCCGGCACCCGGAATCCCGTGACCTCGATGCCCTCAGTGTAAAGGATGAAGTCGAGTTCCCGGCGCGGGTTGTGGCTCGGGTACGAGGGGAGGCCGGCGGTGTTGGCGCTCTTGAGGCCCGAGGCCTGCATGAACAGGTAGATCTCGTGGTCACCCCAGAAGGTATTGAAGTCGCCGGTGACGATCACGGGCTTCGATGACCGGGTGACGAGGTCGTGCAGGGTTCTAAGCTGCGCCTGGCGGTGGCGGTACTTGAGCGAGAGGTGCACGAGGAAGATCACGGCATCCTCGAGCTCGAGCTCGATGATCAGGCGCTTGATGCCGGTGTCGAAATAGTGGAAGCGTTCGCCGTGGACGCGCGGGCTCGCGAGGAAGGCGTTGCCCTGCTTCCTGACGATCGGCATCAGCGAATTGATCGACTCGACCCCGTACTTGCACTCGTAGATCGAGTAGTGGCCGAGTTCGCTGCCGATGAACTCGGCCTGGTTCAGCATGCCGGTGCGGATCGAGCCCGTGTCGACTTCGATGAGGCCGACGACGTCCGGGTCCTCGGACTTGATGAAGCCGGTGATGCTGTCGAGCACGTGCCGGTTGCTGCGCAGGTAGCCCGCGCCCGGCAGCGGCAGGTGGAACGCCGGGCCCGTGCCCGTCGCGTAACGGATGTTGTAGAGCAGAATTCGCATCGTGTCCGGAATACGGCCGGGGGAGAGCCGCATTGCAGCGGGATTCTAGCGTGTCCCCCCGGGGCCCGTGCGCTAAACTCGTCACGGTTACGGAGGCACGCGCATGGTGTCGAAAACAGATCCCATCAGAGTTTTCGTCGGTCACGTGTGGGACGCGGACGATGACTACCTGCGCGTGTTCGAGTTCCTCGAAGGCTCGCGAAATTTCTTCTACAGAAACTCGAGTGAGCCCGACAAGCGCCCGCCGGGCGGCAAGGAGCCGGAGCGCGAGGAGCTGCGCCGGCAGATCACGCCGGCCGAGGTCGTGATCCTGCTCGCCTCGCACCACCGCCGCGCCCCCGACCTCGTCGAGTTCCAGGCGAACTTCGCCAAGGCCTCGGACAAGCCGGTCGTACTGCTGTCGAGTTTCGGCTCGACGAGCGCGATCTCGAAGGTCCTGATCTCGCTGGCGGATGAAAATATCGGCTGGGACAAGCGCGCGCTGACCGATGCGCTGCGCCGCCAGGCGCGTCACGAAGAGACGCAGCGCTGGGACACGATCGACTTCAAGCCCGAGTAGCGACTGGACCCGGCCCGGAAGAGGCGGAGTCCCGTCCGTCCGGGCGGCCCCGTTGAGGCACCCCCCGTCGAACCCAAGCCGGGCGGCTCAGGCTTCCGCGTAGAGGAGCGGGACGATGTGCAGCGTCTCGGGACGGTCCCGGTAGACGTTGAGCGGCGCCGTCTCGGCGGCGCGGGAAATCGGGGTCACGTTGGTCGCACGAATGACCTCGCCGAAGAGGTCCACGATGCGCGCCGCGTAGAGGTTCGCTTCCTCCACCGACATCTTGCGCACCGTCGCCTGCACGGCGGTCTCGCCGGGCAGAGGCCGAACGGATTCGAGACCGGCGCGAAGCGCGATGAATTGATCCTGTAGCGCCGCTGGTAAGTCGGCTGTTTCGATCTCCCGAAGATGTTTCGAGAAAGCGACCGCAAGCCGATGTTTTAACGACGTTCCTCTAGTCAATTCAACCGTGGCCGCGTGCAATTTGCCGCATGCGCTCATGTTGTTTAAACCCCGTCCGACACGCGCGGCGCAAGGGCGTTTGACGCACTTGCGCGGCTAACCTCATGTAACTTGTGAGCTGCTTGCACGGATTTTTCGGCCTCCGGACAAGCACGTAGAGCGACTATAGTCGGGCTTCGTGAAAATGCAACGGGTTTTATCGCGATTTTGTCGCAAACGGCTTGACAGTCGATATCGCCTCGAAAGTTCAGGCACGGGATTCGATTATCTCGGTAACTGCTTGATATGACTCTATCCTAGAATTTACTTTAGGTTCGAGTCGCCGTCGGCGCAGCGAACTGACCGTTGGGGACCGCCCGCTCGGCCACACACGCCCCGAGAAATTTCACGCCGACGCGCGAGTGGCCGCGCGAGCCGAACGCAAGGCCCCGTCCGCGCTGAAACCGCCTGACCCCGGTCGGGCTTCAGCGGAGCAACGGCGGGTTCGTCGCCTCGAGTGAGCGGTTTTCGAACAGCGCGCGCTCGAGCCCGGCGGTTGCACGCTCGCGCCGCTCGATTTCCGTGCTCCGCTGGGCCGAGACCGCGGCGATCCGCGCCCGCGCGGGGGTACCGTCCCGACCGATACGGGCGAGGTCGGGATCCGCCCGGTCCCCCGACTGCAGAGGCCCCGTACAGGCCCTCGGAAGCTTGAGTCGGGGCAGTGCGACATGGGTCTCGGAATCGAGACCTGCGTCACTCAGCGACCGGAAAATGTGAAATCGCCCGCACCGGCGAATTCGACCCCTACCGCACCATGCACCTGTCAACCGTAAACGGCCGGCGCTACGCGCGGCCGGTCGCTTCATTGGGCAGGGACAAGTCATGGTGCGCTCTTCCACGCAACCGTCCTTCGGCTCGGACCCGTCCGACGCGGATCCGTCCGCTGCGGGCGCGACCCGCGTCGCGGTGCTCGTCGTCACGGCGGATGACGCCCTCTGGAACACGCTGACGACCGGGATTCCCGGGCTCGACGCCCACCAGTTCGACAGTGCTGCCGAGCTCGTCGAGAACTGGAATGCGACCCGCGCGGCGGTCGTCCTGGTCGACTCCCGCGGCGCCCTCGGCCTCGCTCCCTCGGTTGAACGAATCCTCACGCACGGCGGCGCGCTCGTCCCGGTCGCGATCGTCGACGAGGAGCACCGTTCCCAGGCCACGAGCCTCGAGCGCAAGCGTTCGCTCTTCGATCACCTCCGGATTCCGCTCGATGCCGGCTCCGCCCGCACGGTCATCGACCGCGCGGCAGAGGAGGCCCTCGCGCGACTCCTCCTGACCTCGGGCGATGCGGGCGTCGGTCCCGGCACCCGCCGCAAGAAGTCAGGTCCCGCACTTCCGCTCATCGGCTGGATCCTCGGTGGCCTCGGCCTCCTCGCGGTCGCCGCGGCTGTCTTCTTCCTGAACGGCCCCTCGGCTCCCGAGGCGCCGGCCAAGCCCGCGCCGACGGACGCCGTCGCGAGCGCGGCGGCGCCTGCCGCCCAGGCTCCGGCCGCGACGACGACCGGGCTTTCGCCCGACGAGGTCGAGGCGATGCTCGACAGCGCGCGCGTTGCCATGCGCGAGAAGCGCTACATCGATCCGGCGGCCGACAGCGCGCTCACCCGCTACAAGGCCGTGCTCGACGTGGATCCGACGAACGGCGAGGCCCGCCAGGGGCTCGACCGCATCGCCGAGCTCCTGATCAGCCGCGCGGCCGCCGCGCTCACGGCACGCGACTACAACACGGCGCTTCGGGCCGTCGAAGTCGTCCGGAGCCTCAAGCCCGATCACCCGCGCCTGGCCGCGCTCGATGCCCAGCTCGCCGACCGTTCGCACGACCTGTCGCTGACGCAGT
>CAYNCY010000225.1:0-6290 GCA_964395195.1 uncultured Steroidobacteraceae bacterium | reverse complement strand
GAGCGCGAGTGTCGGCGCGTGGCTCCGACCCGGCCGCTCGCCGACGACATTGCCGACATCGTCGACGTGAACGTTCACGAGGCCAAGTTCAAGGAAGCGCTGCCGGACAGCCTGCGCGCGAAGCGACTCCTTGAACGGCGGCGCCGGAATCTCGCAGATCCGGACCTGCTGCTCGAGGGTTGCGGTCTCGGCAGCCTTGATGCCATCCACCGCGCGGCGCACAGTCGCGTGCGCCAGCACCTCGGCGGGCGTGGCCGCCGACGCACCGGGTGCGAGCACCGCAAGTCCAGCCGCGGCGAGCACGCCGAGAGCGCGGGCCACCACCGCAGGAGTGCGCGCGCTCACCACCAGCCGCGTCGCTTGAACCAGATGATAGGAACGAGCGTGCTGAGGGCGATGAGGCCGAGCCCGAACGCATACCCGTAGCGCCAACTGAGTTCCGGCATGTAGTGGAAGTTCATGCCGTACATGCTCGAGATCAGCGTCGGCGGAATACCGACGACTGAAACGATGGTCAGGATCTTGAAGATGTCGTTCTGCTCGGTGCTGATGAAACCGAGCACGGCATCGAGCAGGAACTGCGTCTTGCCGGCAAGGTGCGTCTCGAAGTCGACGAGCGATGCCAGGTCCTGCCGCGCCGTCTTGAGGCGCGCTTGCAGCTCGGGCGCGAGCCAGCCCGTTGCGATGTCATTGACGAAACCCGTGATTCGCTGGAGCCCGAGCAGGCTCTCGCGCACGCGCGAGGAATGATCGCCTGCCATACCGATTTGCGCGAGACATTCGCGCAGTGCCGGCGTCGCGTGGCGCTCCGACGCGGCGATCGTCCGGTGGCCGAACGTGCGCTGCGAGACGTTGGCGAGTTCCCCGCTCAGCTTCTCGAGCAGATCCGCACCGTAGTCGACCATTGCCTCGATGAGCGCGACGAAGAGCGCCGGTGGCTCCAGGTGCTCGCCCGTCTCGGTGCGCGCCTTGACCGTCGCGAACGCGTGCACTTCGGAGTAGCGCACGGTGATCAGCAGCGACGGTGACAGTACGAAGCCGAGCGGCACCGGCGCGAACTTCGTCGGATCGTCGGCAACGGCGAGCGGCATGCTGAGGTAGAGCACGGTGCCGTCGGCGCGCAGCCGGCTCGACGTCTCGATCTCCTCGAGAGCCTCGCGCGAGGGCACCTGCACGCCGCATTCGCTCGAGACTCGCGCCGACTCCTCCGGAGTCGGATTCAGGAGGTCGTACCAGCAGCGGCGGCTGCCCTTGGAGTACGGCCCCGCCGGAACAGTCGTGTACGTCGTCAGCATTGCAGGTTCGTGGTGCGCGCGCGGGTCAGGCGCGAACGAAGGCGGTATTGCCGCCGACGACCGTGCGCATGATGCGAACGTCCTTGAGCCGGTCCGGATCGACCTTGCGCGGATCCTGCTCGAGAACGACGAAATCCGCGTACTTGCCGAGACTGATGGAGCCCTTCACGTTTTCCTCGTAGGAGGCGTAGGCGCCATTGATCGTACCGATGCGCAGCGCCTCCTCGATCGTGACTCGTTGCTCCGCCCCCCACACGCGGCCAGCGTAGTCCTTGCGCGTCACGAGACTCTGCATCGCCATCATCGGCTCGAACGGCCCCGGCGTGTAATCCGATGCACCCGGCACGCGGATGCCGGCGTCGAGGAACGACCGGTGCGCGAACATCCAGCGCATCCGCTCCTCTCCATAGGCCTTCCACTTTTCGCCGTGGTAGTAGACGTACGTCCAGAACGGGGTCGGGATGGACCCGGTCGCCTTGATCCGGCTGATCAGGGACGGGTTGACGAGCGAACAGTGCTCGATCCGGTGCCGGCGGTCGGGGTGCGGCCACTGGGCGAGCACGCGCTCGTAGGCGTTCAGCACCATGTCGATGGTGACGTCGCCGTTTGCGTGGATGCCGACCTGCCAGTTGTTCCGGTGCGCGTCCTCGACGGCCGCGTGGATCTGCTTCTGGTCCATCGTCAGGATGCCGAAATCGTCTGGCCTGCCGACATAGGCCGTACTCATGCGCATCGTCCGCTCGGACGCGGAGCCGTCGGCCCAGAACTTGACGGGTCCGATGCGCACGAACTCGTTGCCAAGCCCCGAGTGCACCCCCGCATCCCGCAGCTTGTAGTACGGCGCATCCGCTCCGACCCCAAGGGCGAGGATGTACGCGCGGTGCAACAGTTCGCCCGCCGCATAGGCATCCTGGTAGGAGCGGATCTTGTCCGCCGTCGACGCCGCATCGTGCACCGTCGTGAGGCCGGCCTCGGTCAGGCGCTTCGACATGAACGCGGTGCCCTTGCGCGCGCGCTCGCGTTTCTGCTCGGCAGTGAATTCCTCGTACTTGCCGACGTTGTCGAAGACGGCGCGTGCGTTTTCGGCCACTTGGCCCTGCAGGTCGCCGTTGGCATCCCGGAAGAAGCGTCCATCGTGCGGGTCGGGTGTGTCGCGGGTGATGCCGGCGAGCGCAAAGGCCTTGCTGTTGAACCAGCTGGTATGACCGCCACGGTGATCGACGCGCAGCGGATGCTCTGAGTCGGCCTGGTCGAGGTCCTGTCGCGTGAGGGGCCGGCCCTCTGACAGCTTCGTGTCGTCGAACTTGAATGCGCGTACCCAGTAGCCGGGCGGCGTCTTTGCCGCGCGCTGGCGGAGCGCATCCTTTATCTCGCGGATGCTGCGCAAGTCCGCGTTGACGTCGTAGAGCTCCTCGGGCTCTCCCGGATGGCAATGCGCATCGATGAACCCGGGCGTGACCGTCATGTGCGCCGCGTCGATCACGGTCGTGTTGCGGTTCGCGAGCGCGCGGATGTCGGCGCTCGTGCCGATCGCAACGAAGCGCCCGTTCTTGACGGCGAACGCTTCGGCCGTTGGCGCGGCGTTGTCCATGGTCAGTACGTTGCCGTTTACGACCACGAGGTCCGCCGTCAGCGCCGTCTCGGACTTCGTCAACGCCGCGGATGCCGCGAGTGCTGGCGAGGCCAGCAGTGCCCCGAGCCCGAGAGCTTCACGGCGACTCAATTTGGACATGGCGGTTCCCCCGGGTTTCGGCATTGTTGTTCGTCGTTGCGGTACCAGTATCGCCGATTCGAACGATCGTTGCGGCGTGTGGAGCGGCGCGGGACCGCGCCATCTGCGCCACCTGCGGGCCGCTCGGCGCGGGATTCACCGGGTCGCGCAGCAATTGAAAAAACAACGACTTGCGAGTCTGGCGGTGCCCGCTCGAAGGCGCGGGCCCCGACCCCTTCAGGCAGCCGTCGCGACGTCGGGTTTCCGCCGCCGGCGGATGAAGGCGTAGGCCGGCACGCATGCCGCCATGAACAATGTCGCCAGGATCCCCGAGCGCGGATCCTCGCGCGCGGCGACGACGAGGAACAGGACCGACCCCGCCAGCACGATGGCGGTCGAGGCCGGATGGGCAAACGCCTTGTAGGGCCGCGGCGTGTTCGGCTCCCGACGCCGGAGCACGAACACCGCGAGGAAGGCCGCGATGAAGTCGACGAGGAAGAGCACCGAACAGAGCGCAATCGTCTGCTCGAACGTCCCGCTCAGGATGAAGACCGCCGCTGCGGCACTAGTCAGCAACAAGGCGACAGTCGGCGTTCCCGTCGCGCTGACACGCGCGGCCTGCTGCGTGAACAAGCCGTCGCGCCCGATCGCGAAGAGCACGCGCGGGCCCATCAACATGACGTTGTTGAGGAGACTGAGTACGGTCAGCAACGAAAGCACTGTCACCAACTCCGCGCCACCGCGCGGAAGGACGGCGCGGGCGGCGTCGGCGGCCGGCAATTCCGATCGGCTGAGGACGCCGAGCGACAGCACGTGGACGAAAGCGACGTTGATCACGACGTAGAACGCCGACACGAGCAGCGCGCCGCCGATGATTGCACGCGGCAGCGTCTTGGCAGGATCGCGGTTTTCTTCGGCCATGTAGATGGGCGAGTACCAGCCGCCATAAGCGAGGAGCACGGCGCGCAGAGACACGACAATGCCCGCGACCAGCGTTCCCGATCGGACGATGGGAAGCGCGGCGTCAAGGGAGTTGGCGACGCCGACCGGTGTTGCCACGAAGCACGCGACGACCAGGATCGCAAGAGCGAGGCCGATCGCGACGCTGATCACTCTCGTCAACGAGCTTGCGATGCGAATTCCCGCAAGGTGCAGGACCGTGAAAGTCGCAATAAGCAGCAGGGCGACGATGCGATCGTGCGTCGCTGCTGCGGGCCATAGCGCTCCCATGAACGCGACGGCCGTCATCGACACGTAGGCGAGGATGCCCGCGTTACTCAGCCAGTCGCACCAGCCGATGGCAAACCCGCAGCCCTCGCCGAACGCGCGCCGCGCATAGATCCTGAAGCCGCCGGCTTCCGGGATCATCGCGGCGAGTTCGGAAACGGCCGTCGCACCCATGAGGGCATAGATGCCGCCGATGGTCCAGCAAGCAAGGATCAGCGTGCGATCACCGAGCGCGGCTGCGACCGCACTCGGCAGGCGGAGGATGCCAACGCCCACCATCGTGCCGAAGACCATGGCGATGCCGAAGCCAAGCCCGAGGATGCGCTTGAGCGGGTGCGCCGCCGGTACGATCATATCCACTCCGCGCATGGCCCCTGTGGGTCGAGCATGCGTTAGGACACATGCGGCAGCAAGCGACTGCCGAGTTGCCTCCGTAGACCGCTGGCCGATCGGAATATCCTCAATGCGGCTGCCTCTGCCGCGAGGTCGTGGCACAAATGGCAAGGGCGTGCCCTGGCGGGCATAATCGATTCTACGAATCCGGCGGACCTCAAGATGAACATTGATCAAGCGGAATTCGCTTACGCCCCCACGACCGGTGTGCGGCGGGTCCATGAGACGCCGCTCGTGGCCGCGACCGACGCAGCGCTCAAGGGCTACGGCTGCCTGGTCGACGATGCGAAGGCATTCCCGATCGAGATCGTGCGCTGGCCTGCCCAGGGGTGGCGGCCGATCGACGAGCACTCCGGCGACCAGGGGGGCGTCACCGAAGGCCTCTTTGAGTTTCGCTGGAAGAACGAGACGCTATACGCGCGAAACAATGCGGTCGGCGACAGTTACCTCTTCGGATGGAGCACGTGGCCGGAAGAAGCGGGCAAGCTGCCGAACGCCGGGAAGCGCGAGCGAGTCCTCCACTGGCGCGCCAACTACCATCCCGACGGCGGCCAGTTGTTTCAGCCGCTGGGCGGCCGGGCGTTCGTCGTTCCGCTCGCGTTGCCGGGTGATGACGTGACGCCGAAGAGTTTCGTCACTTTCTACTGCGACGGGAGCCGCGGGCTCTACGTTCATCCGAACGTATGGCACGGGGCCCTGGTGCCAATCGACGACGAAGCGGACTTCTTCGATCGTCAAGGACGCGTGCACGCGCGCGTTTCCATCGACTTTCCGAAGGAATTCGGCTGCTACCTCACCTCGCCACTGCGAGCACCCTGACGGACGAGCGGAGCACCCGCCGGACGAGCGCGGTCAGCGCGCGTAGTGGGCGACGAAGACTGCCTTGCCCAGCAGCGAGTCTTGCGCGGTGGAAACCACCATCGCGGACGGTGCGCCGGGCTCGACGGGTAGCTTGTCGACCTTGAGCGCATAGATCGTAAACGTATACCGGTGCGGTGGATCGCCCTTTGCCGGGCAGGGTCCGTGGTACGCCAGGTTGCCGAGGTCCGTGCGGCCCTGAAGGGCACCTGTCGGCAACGTCGTGCTTTTTTCAGCACCCGCGCCAAGCGTGAGCTGCCGCGCGTCGGCAGGCAGGTCGTAGACGGCCCAGTGCCACCATCCCGACGGCGTGCTGCGTTCATCTCGATCAAAAAGCGTCAGGACAAAGCTCTTTGTCCCGGCGGGCGGGTTGCGCCAGACGAGCGCCGGCGACGTATTGCCTCCCGTACAGCCGAACGCCGATGCCGTGTACTTGAGCGGCATGCCGGTCTTCAACTCGGCATCGACCGGAGCGAGCGTGAATCGCGCCTCCGCTCCCGGCGCGGCCTGCGCGTTCGAGCCTGCGAGCAGCGTGCCCGCCACCACCGCGATCGCATGAATGGATTTGCTGAACTGCATCGTCGCCCCCGACTGCACTGGAAGGCCGACATCCCGCTGCGGAAGCCGGACCCGTGATTCGTCACCGACGTTCGGATCGTACCGCGCCCGCCGGTCGGTTCCAACCGAGTGCTATCCGAGGCCTGCCTGCGAGAGGACGGACGATAGCTCGGATCGGGCCGACCCGTTAGGAGCGTCCGCGCGGCACGAGCGAGCGTACCGCCTCGATCACACGGTCGACCTCCGAC
>CAYNCY010000224.1:0-6293 GCA_964395195.1 uncultured Steroidobacteraceae bacterium | reverse complement strand
CCTGCTTCCCGGAGCCACCGTGAAAGCCATACTCGTCGTGACCCTCGCCGCCGTATTCACCGGTTGCGCGACCGCGCCTCCGGCGGCGGCGCCTGGCGCACCCGCGGCGCCGGCCGTTGCGGCCGCACCGGCGAACGGCGCAGCGCCGGCGGCCACCGCGCAGCTGTCCGGGGACACCAGGGATCTGCAGAAGTGGGCGCGCATGCAGGGCTACCGGCAGACCAACCGTCCGCAGGGCGTGCTGTGGTGCAAGCAGGACATCGCGCTCGGCACGCACCTTCCGCACACCGACTGCCTGAAGGAAGAGACGCTCGCGGAAATGCGTCGCGCCTATAACGACAACCGCGACGAGATGCTGCGCGCCACGCGCGGCTGCAATTCGAACCAGTTCTGCGGTTCGCAGTAAGGCACCCCGCGCAGGTCCTTCGAATGGCCGCGACGGTCGCGGCCCGCCGCGGCGTGCGGTCGCTACGGCTCGTGGGGCTTGAGGTTCGTGCTCCGCCGATGCGCCAGGAACCAGGCGTATAGCGCCGGGTCGCCGTAGGCGGTATCCCATGCGTTGTGGCCGAGATCCGGGAGCACCGAGATCCGCGCGTCGCCGTGGCACTCCTTGATCGCCTCGATCATCGCGAGGTCACCCGCGAGCGGTACGGCGGTGTCCTTCGCGCCGTGAAAGGCCCAGACCGGGACGTCCCGCAGGCGACAGGCTCCGTCCAGGTCCCAGTCGCCACTCACCGGCGCGATCGCCGCGAATCGCTCGGGATTCAAGCTCGCCCACCCGTAGCTCCAGCGACCACCCATGCTGAGGCCCGTCAGGTAGACGCGGTCGGGGTCGACCGGCAGGCGCGCAATCAGCTCATCGAGCATCGCGTTCAGCTTCGCGGGGCTGAAGCCGAGGTAGGCGGCGGTCGACTGCGGAGAGGCGACGATGAACGGGAAGTCGCGCGTCGACTCGACGATCTTCGGTGGTCCCTGGACCTTGACCGAATTGAGGTCATCGCCCGACTCGCCCGAGCCGTGCAGGAAGATCAGGAGCGGATACTTCGTCGCTCCGTGCGGGTCGAATCCAGCGGGGAGGAACAGCAGAAACTTGACGTCAACCCTCTCGGTGATGGTGCGGTGGAATTCTTGCGGATGCTGGCCCGTCGCGAGCACCCACGGATCGCGCATCGCGCACGCGGCGACGAGCGTCGCCATCGCCACGACCGCCGCTGCAATTCTCATTCTCATGGTCGACTCCTCCCGCGCGAACCGCGAGTTCCCGGCTCCGGCCTCACTTGAAGGTGACGATCGCGAGTCCGTGCGCCGGGATCGAAAGGCTCACGCGGCCGTGGGCGACCTCAAGATGGCGCGGCGCGGGAAGCCGCGCCGCGCGCATGAGATCGACAAGCTGCGCGCGAGTCGGGTATGTCGGTGAGCCCATGCGCTCGTAGGTCGCGTGCGGATCGCCGTGAGCGGGGTCGACGACGGTGATCTCTGCGGAAGTCGCGGTCGAGTGGCGCAGCTCGAGCTCGAGCCGGCGGGCCGGTGCCGTCGTGCCCGGCGCGGCGTAGTTCCAGAGGGCGAGCACGAGCCCGCCGTCGGCGCCGCGCGTCAGCAGCGCGCCGTCGGCGTCGAGCGCAAGTCGCTGCGTGCCAAGCCGGTGGAGCAGCGCGAATGCGTTGAAGGCGGGCTTCGGGATGCCGCCCGCGGCAATGAGTCCGTAGCCGCCGTAGAACGGCGTCTTCACCACGCCTTGCTCCTCGAACACATCCGAGAAGGTCCAGTAGGCGAGCATGTCGACCATGCCGTCGCACGCGCGCACGGTCTCGGCGAGCCACGGGCCCATGTAGGCGGCGTCGGTCACCGCGGTCTCGTTCATGTAGCTCGCGTTGAATTCGCTCCAGATGAGCGGCAGCGTCGGCCGCGCCGACGCCTGGATCTCCTCGTGCACCTTGCGCACGGCGCGGCACACCAGATCCTTGCGCGCGATCGGGTCGTGGGTGCCAAACACGTGCTCCGGCGAATCGTTGCCATAGACATGCGTCGACACGAAATCGACCGGGACGTGCTCGTCGGTCACGTGGCGGATGAAGTCCGGAATCCATGCCGCCTGGGCCGTTGCCGGGCCGCCGACCCGCAACTGCGCATCGACCGCCTTGAGAGCACGGGCGGTGTGGTCGTAGAGCGTCCAGTACGTCGACTGTGGCGGACTCCCACCCCAGAAATCGAGGTTGGGTTCGTTCCAGACCTCGAAGTACCACTCTCGAACCTCCTCGGCTCCGTAGCGCTCGAGCAGATGCCGAGCGAAGGCCGTGATGAGCGCGTCCCAGCGCGCGTAATCCTTGGGCGGAGCGATGTTCGGTCGATACCAGAACACGTGCGTTTGGTCCCGGGCCGCCAGCTGTCGTGGCATGAAACTGAGTTCGACCATCGGCCGCACACCGAGCGCCAGCAGACCGTCGTAGATCTGATCGATGTAACTGAAGTTGTAGACGGCGGCGCCGGTCGCGTCCTCACCGTAGACGCCGAGCTCGTCGTGCAGGATCGCGTGGAAGCGCACATAGGACATGCCGGTTGCGTGCACCACGGACCTGAGGTCGCGTCGGTAGGCGTCCCGGAGGCTCAAGGCCGCCCGGCCCGACCCGAACATTCGCTCCCAGAAGTGAGGGAACGGGTGGGCCGTGGCGGCCGCATCGACGACCACCGTCTCGGCGGCGACGGGCGTACCGGCTCCGAGCAGCGCAAAGGCCACCCCGAGGAGCGCAATCCATTGGTTCATGAGCCCAATCTCCCCCGAGGTGCCCTCCGTGCGCAAACGCACGGACTGCGCGCGTTCCCGGAGCAACGATCCTCTCCCGGTGCGGCCCACAACCACTTGTGCCTTTTCTGCAACATCCGCCCGAGGCGCACCGCTCGGAATCCGGAATACGCGGCCGTGGATTTCGCGATGCGCGCGACGCGGCAATCCTGACAGGAGCCTGCCGTGGGGCGCCTTGACAACAGTCCGGGGTAGGAGAGTAGTCTGCCGGCACAAGCTAGGCAAACGTTTACATCAGGGATGTAAACGCTTGCGCGCCGAATGAGCGAGGGGGGTATGGCGGTGACGATGAGGGACGTTGCCCGCGAGGCGCGCGTATCGATCGCGACCGTCTCGCGTGTGGTCAATGGTCACGGAAACGTCACCGTCGAGACGCGCGCTCGCATCCTCCGCGTCGCCGAACGACTGAGGTATGTACCCGACAGCGCCGCGCGCAGCCTGATTACGGGGCTCACGCATACCATCGGCGTGCTGCTGCCCGACCTCTACGGCGAATACTTCTCCGAACTCCTGCGCGGCATCGATCGCGAGGCGCGTCGTCGCGGGCTGCACCTCCTGGTGTCGAGCTCACACGGTGATGCCGATGAAGCGACGGTCGCGCTGCGTTCGATGAACGGCCGCGTCGACGGTGTCCTCATCATGTCGCCGCACGTCGACGCGAAGCTCCTCGATCGGGCGGTCGCGGCGACGCTGCCGACCGTCTTGATGAACACGCCGGCCGAGGCGGGCCGCGCACCCGCGTTCCTGACCGACAACTACGGCGGCGCGCGCGCGATGGTGGAGCACCTGCGCTCGCTCGGCTATGAGCGCATCGCCCACATCTCGGGACCGGACGGCAACTTCGAATCCGCAGAACGGCTCCGCGGCTACCGCGCCGCGCTCGGCCGGGCCCACGCGAGCAGCGCCCTCGTGATCGCCGGGAACTTCAGCGAGGAGTCGGGCTATCTCGCGGGACGGCAAATCGCGGGCATGGCCGCCCGCCCGGATGCGGTGTTCGCCGCGAACGACATGATGGCCATCGGCTGCCTGTACGCGCTCACCGAGGCCGGCCTCGCGGTACCGCGCGACGTCGCGCTCGCGGGCTTCGACGACATTCCGACCGCGCGCTTCGTGACGCCGCCGCTGACCACGGTGCGAGCGCAGACGACGGAGCTCGGGCGACAGGCGCTGCAGGAACTCGCGCGCGCGATCGAGGCCCCGGACGCCGTTCGGCGCGCGCGGCACACGCTGCCGACGCGGCTCGTGATCCGCGCCTCGTGCGGCGATGCGCGGGCGGCGGGCACGCGCGCGCTGAAAGGCGCGGGGGACTGACGGTTTACGAGTCCGCGGCGTGCGCGTCGACAGACGGGCGGGCGGCGGGCGACGACGGAAGAGAGCAACTCGCGTGGCCACCAGGGCCAGACGAGGGCAGAAACGAAGGGTCTTCATCGGAGCCGGCAACCTTCGGGAGCGGCAGCCTTGGAAAAACTTGGGGGTAACGCATCATGAGCAAGCGGTTTATTGGCAGGAATAGACAGGTTCGGTCGGTGCTCGCCGCATCGATCGCCTCGATCCTCGCCTCGGCGGTTGCGCCGTCGACGAGCTGGGCGCAGTCGGTCGACGCCACGTTGCGCGGCAAGGCGGCCGCGAACACGGAAGTCACCGCCAGGAACGTCGCGACCGGCATCACCCGCCATGCCAAGGCGGACTCCGACGGCACCTACGTCCTGGTCGGCCTTCCGCCCGGCACCTACCGCGTCGACGCGGGTCCGGGCACCGAGACCGTGGTCACCCTGACGGTCGCATCGACCGCGACACTCGACGTCGGAGCGGCCCCAGCGGCGCCCGTCGCGGCCGGCGCCTCGATCGGCGACATCGTCGTCAGTTCCCACCGGCTCGTCGAAGTGAAGACGTCCGAGGTGGGCACGACCGTTTCGCTGCAACAGATCGAGAACGTCCCGCAGCTGACCCGCAACTTCCTCGAGTTCGCGGACATCGTCCCGGGTGTCGTGTTCAGTGTCGACTCGGGCGGCAACGCGACGCTGCGCGGCGGCGCGATGAACACGAGCTCGGTCAACGTCTACATCGACGGCGTCGGCCAGAAGAGCTACGTGAAGGAGGGCGGCGTCAGCGGCCAGTTCTTCAGCCAGGGCAACCCCTTCCCGCAGCTCGGCATCGGCGAGTACAAGGTCATCACCTCGAACTACAAGGCCGAATACGACCAGGTGTCGAGCGCCGCGGTGACCGCCGAGACCAAGTCCGGCACGAACGAGTTCCACGGCGAGGCGTTCGGCACCTATACCGGCCAGAACTTCCGCGCCGAGACCCCGTCCGAGGCGAACGTCGGCCAGAAGACGCAGTCCCACGAGGAAGATTACGGCTTCGCCTTCGGCGGCCCGATCATCCAGGACCAGCTGCACTTCTTCCTGACCTACGAAGCGAAGGACTACAACACGCCGATCGTGGGCGTGCCGGGTGTTACGGGCGTCAATGGGAACTTGCCGCTGAGCGTCGCCGCGCAGTTCGGACCCTCGAGCCTGCCGTTCACCGAGCATCTTTTCTTCGGCAAGCTCGACTGGGAGCCATCCGACACGGACCGCTTCGAGCTGAGTGCGCAGGTGCGCCGCGAGGACCAGATTCAGGGCATCGGCAACGCCGAGGTCGCATCCTCGAGCATCGACATTAAGAACAACGACACGCGCATCGACGCCCGCTGGCAGCGCTTCGGCGACCACTGGCTGAACGAAGTCCTCGTGACCTACGAGGACGCCTTCAACTCGCCCTCCGCGCGCAGCATCGGATACGGTTCGATCTACACGTGGCAGCCCGGCAATGACGCGACGATCGTCGATACGGGCCCTGCCGGCCCCTTGGCGACGCAGAACAAAGGCCAACGGGGCCCTGCATTCCAGGAAGACCTGACGATCCACAACCTGCAGTGGGACGGCGATCACACGCTCAAGATGGGCGTCAAGTTGAAGCAGGTGACGCTGACGGCGCAGGACGCGGAGGATATCAATCCGCAGTTCTATTACAACGTGACCCCGGGCGGCACGGACCCGAATCCATACAAGGTTGAGTTCGCGAACCCGGTCGCGGGGCTCTCCCCCACGGCCAAGTCGAAGAACGAGCAGCTCGGCATCTACTTCCAGGACGACTGGGCCGTCAACAGCCAGCTGACCTGGAATCTGGGTGTGCGCTGGGACTACGAGAAGACGCCTTCGTACCTCGACTACAAGACGCCGGCGAACGTGATCGCGGCGCTCAATGCCCCGAATCCGGACCCGACGGCGCCGGCGGGACAGACCTACGCGCAGGCCCTCGCGCTCGGCGGCGTCAACATCAACGACTACATCAGCACGGGCAACAACCGCAAGGCGCAGACCAACGAGATCCAGCCGCGCCTGGGCTTCTCGTTCGACATCAACGCGGACCAGAAGCACGTCGTGTTCGGCGGCTATGGCCGGTCGTACGATCGCGACCTCTACGACTACCTCGAGCTCGAGCAGACGAA